>NZ_LZIZ01000239.1:0-36512 GCF_001666915.1 Mycobacterium sp. E3339
TGTTCGGGTCGGCGCACATGGCCATCAGGCGGTTCGCCCCCTACACCGACCCGCTGCTGCTACCAATCGTGGCGCTGCTCAACGGACTTGGCCTGGTGATGATCCATCGACTCGACCTGGTCAGCAGCCAGCTCAGCGGCCGCCATCACTCCAGCGCCACCCAGCAGATGATGTGGACCCTGGTCGGCGTCGTCACGTTCGCCCTCGTCGTCACGTTTCTCAAAGACCACCGGCAGCTGGCGCGGTACGGCTACATCTGCGGCATCGCCGGATTGGTGCTGCTGATCATTCCCGCCTTGCTGCCGGCGTCGATGTCCGAACAGAACGGCGCGAAAATCTGGATTCGCGTGTCCGGCTTCTCGTTTCAGCCCGCCGAGTTCTCCAAGATCCTGCTGCTGATCTTCTTCTCAGCCGTGCTGATCGCCAAGCGCGGACTGTTCAACAGCGTCGGCAAGCACTTCATGGGGCTGACCCTGCCGCGCCCGCGCGACCTCGCACCCCTGCTGGCCGCCTGGGTGATCTCGGTCGGGGTGATGGCCTTCGAAAAGGACCTCGGCACCTCGCTGCTGCTGTACGCGTCGTTCTTGGTGGTGGTTTACCTTGCGACGCAACGGTTCAGCTGGGTGATGATCGGCCTGGTGTTGTTCGCGGTGGGCAGCGTCATCGCGTATTTCGTCTTCGCTCACGTCCGGGTGCGGGTGCAGATGTGGTGGGACCCGTTTTCCGACCCCGACGGCAGCGGTTATCAGATCGTGCAATCGCTGTTCAGTTTCGCCACCGGCGGCATCTTCGGCACCGGACTGGGCAACGGCCAACCCGATACCGTGCCGGCCGCGTCAACCGACTTCATCATCGCGGCGTTCGGTGAGGAGCTGGGGCTCGTCGGCCTCGCCAGCATTCTGATGCTCTACACCATCGTCATCGTCCGCGGCATGCGCACCGCGATCGCGACCCGGGACAGCTTCGGCAAGTTGCTGGCCGCGGGGCTGGCCTCCACGTTGGCCATCCAGCTGTTCATCGTGGTCGGCGGTGTCACGCAGCTGATTCCGCTGACCGGGCTCACCACGCCGTGGATGTCCTACGGCGGATCGTCGCTGCTGGCGAACTACATTCTGCTGGCGATCCTCGCCCGCATCTCCAACAGCGCCCGGCATCCCTTACGCGGGCGCGAGCGCACCAATTCGCCGATCGCGGCGGCCAAGACCGAGGTAATCGAGAAGGTATGAACACCTCTCTGCGCCGCATCTCGGTCACCGTCATGGCGCTGATCGTGCTGCTGCTGCTCAACGCCACGATGACGCAGGTGTTCGCCGCGGACTCGCTGCGCGCCGACCCGCGAAATCAGCGCGTGCTGCTCGACGAGTATTCGCGCCAGCGCGGCCAGATCATCGCCGGCGGCCAGTTGCTGGCCTACTCCGTGGCCACCGACAGCCGCTTCCGCTTCCTGCGGGTCTACCCGAACCCGGCGGTGTACGCGCCGGTCACCGGTTTCTACTCGCTGCGCTATTCCAGCACCGGTCTGGAGCGCGCCGAGGACCCGCTGCTGAACGGATCCGACGAGCGGTTGTTCGGCCGCCGTCTGGCCGACTTCTTCACCGGCCGCGACCCGCGCGGCGGCAACGTCGACACCACCATCCGGCCGCGGGTGCAGCAGGCCGGGTGGGACGCCATGCAGCAGGGCTGTGGCGGCACACCGTGTAAGGGCGCGATCGTGGCCCTCGAGCCGTCCACCGGCAAGATCCTGGCGATGGTGTCGTCGCCGTCCTATGACCCCAACCTGCTGGCGTCGCACGACCCCGAAGTGCAGGCGCAGGCATGGCAGCGGTTACGTGACGACCCCGACAATCCGCTGACCAACCGCGCCATCTCCGAGACCTACCCGCCCGGTTCCACGTTCAAGGTGATCACCACCGCCGCGGCGCTGCAGGCCGGTGCGACCGATGCCGAGCAGCTGACCGCGGCGGCCTCAATTCCGTTGCCCGACAGCACCGCAACGCTGGAGAACTACGGCGGCCAGCCGTGCGGCAGCGAGCCCACGGTGACGCTCAAGCAGGCGTTCGCCCTGTCGTGCAACACCGCGTTCGTCCAGCTCGGCATGCACACCGGCTCGGATGCGCTGCGCAGCACGGCGCAATCGTTCGGCCTGGACACCACCCCGAGCGTCATCCCGTTGCAGGTCGCCGAATCCACCGTCGGGATCATCCCGGACGCCGCCGCGCTTGGCATGACCAGCATCGGCCAAAAGGACGTGGCCCTGACGCCGTTGGAGAACGCCGAGATCGCCGCGACCATCGCGAACGGCGGCGTCACGATGCAGCCCTACCTGATCGACAGCCTCAAGGGACCCGACCTGGCCAACATCAGCACCACCGCTCCCTATCAGCAGCGCCGCGCGGTGTCACCCCAGGTCGCCGCTAAGCTGACAGAGCTGATGGTCGGCGCCGAGAAGGTCGCACAGCAGAAAGGGGCCATTCCCGGCGTGCAGATCGCATCCAAGACTGGTACGGCAGAGCATGGCTCCGATCCGCGCAACACGCCGCCGCACGCGTGGTACATCGCCTTCGCGCCCGCGCAGACGCCGAGAGTCGCCGTGGCAGTGTTGGTGGAGAATGGCGGCGACCGCCTGTCCGCGACGGGAGGTGCACTCGCCGCGCCCATCGGACGGGCTGTGATCCAAGCCGCGCTACAGGGAGGACCATGAGCCCGCGAGTTGGTGTGACGCTGTCTGGCAGATACCGCCTGCAGCGCCTGATCGCCACCGGCGGCATGGGCCAGGTGTGGGAGGCGGTAGACAGCCGGCTGGGCCGGCGCGTCGCGGTCAAGGTGCTCAAACAGGAGTTCTCCCAGGACCCGGAGTTCATCGAGCGGTTCCGCGCCGAGGCGCGCACCACCGCGATGCTCAACCATCCCGGCATCGCCCAGGTCCACGACTACGGCGAAAGCCAGCTGGACGGGGAGGGCCGCACCGCCTACCTGGTGATGGAACTGGTCAACGGTGAGCCGCTGAACTCGGTGCTCAAGCGCACGGGCCGGCTGTCGCTGCGGCACGCGCTCGACATGCTCGAACAGACCGGCCGGGCCCTGCAAATCGCCCACGCCGCCGGTTTGGTACACCGCGACGTCAAGCCGGGAAACATTCTGATCACGCCGACCGGCCAGGTGAAGATCACCGACTTCGGCATCGCCAAGGCCGTCGACGCCGCGCCGGTAACCCAGACCGGCATGGTGATGGGCACCGCCCAGTACATCGCCCCCGAACAGGCCCTGGGACACGACGCCACCCCCGCCAGCGACGTCTACTCGCTGGGCGTCGTCGGCTACGAAGTGGTCTCGGGCAAGCGGCCGTTCGCCGGTGACGGGGCCCTGACGGTGGCGATGAAGCACATCAAGGAGCCGCCGCCGCCGCTGCCCGCGGAGCTGCCGCCCAACGTCCGCGAGCTCATCGAGATCACGCTCGTCAAGAACCCCGCGATGCGGTACCGCAGCGGCGGGCCCTTCGCCGACGCGGTTGCGGCGGTGCGGGCCGGCCGGCGCCCGCCGCGGCCCAGCCAGTCGCCGCCCCCCGGGCGGGCCTCGCCGGCGGCCATTCCGTCCAGCCCGACGACCAGGGCGGCCGCCGTCTCCGGCACCCGGGCCGCGGCGCCGCGGCGCTCCCGGCCCGCCACCGGAGGACATCGCCCACCCCCGGCCCGGCGCACCTTCTCGTCGGGTCAGCGCGCGTTGTTGTGGGCCGCCGGAGTGCTGGGGGCCCTGGCGATCATCATCGCGGTGCTCATCGTCATAAATTCCCGCGGGGATAACCCGCAGCAGCCGCCGCCCCCGACGGTCACCGACACCGGAAGCCCGCCGGCGCCGCCGCCGAGCAACACCCCGACCGGTTACGCACCCGGGCTGCGGCTTAATTGGACGGATCGACCGACGATAGGTAATTCTGGACTGCAGCGAGGGCCGGCCGGGCGCGGGTGGGGCGAACCACTGACGTCCGGCGCGTCACCGGCCCGACACGAGATACCACGATGACCACCCCTCAACACCTTTCTGACCGCTATGAACTGGGCGAAATCCTCGGCTTCGGGGGCATGTCCGAGGTTCACCTGGCCCGCGACGTCCGCTTGCACCGCGACGTCGCGGTGAAGGTGCTGCGCGCCGACCTGGCCCGCGACCCCAGCTTCTATCTGCGGTTCCGCCGCGAGGCGCAGAACGCCGCCGCGCTCAATCACCCCTCCATCGTCGCGGTGTACGACACCGGCGAGGCGGAGACACCGACGGGTCCGCTGCCGTACATCGTCATGGAGTACGTCGACGGCGTCACGCTGCGCGACATCGTGCACACCGACGGGCCACTGCCGCCGCGGCGGGCCATCGAGATCATCGCCGACGCGTGTCAGGCCCTGAACTTCAGTCATCAGAACGGCATCATCCACCGCGATGTCAAGCCGGCGAACATCATGATCAGCAGCACCAATGCGGTCAAGGTGATGGACTTCGGCATCGCGCGCGCGATCGCCGACAGCGGCAACAGCGTCACCCAGACCGCGGCCGTGATCGGCACGGCCCAGTATTTGTCGCCCGAGCAGGCCCGCGGCGACACCGTCGACGCCCGGTCGGACGTCTACTCGCTCGGTTGCGTGCTCTACGAAATCCTCACGGGCGAACCGCCTTTCACCGGAGACTCGCCCGTCGCCGTCGCCTACCAGCATGTGCGCGAGGACCCCATTCCGCCGTCCCAGCGACATGAAGGCATCTCGGCCGACCTCGACGCCGTCGTGCTCAAGGCGCTGGCCAAAAACCCGGACAATCGCTACCAGACCGCGGCCGAAATGCGCGCCGATCTGGTGCGGGTGCACAACGGCGAACCACCCGAGGCGCCCAAGGTGCTCACCGACGCCGACCGGAGCGGGATGCTCGCCGCCCCGGGAAACCAGCCCGGGCCGCGCACCGATCCGCTGCCCCGCCAACCCCTGCGCCACATCGACGACCGCGAGGGCGGTTCGGTCGGCCGCTGGATCGTGGCCGTCGCCGCGCTGGCGGTGCTGACGATCGTCGTGGTCATCGCCTTCAACACCTTCGGCGGCACCACCCGCGACGTCCAGGTGCCCGACATGCGGGGCCAGGTGTCCGCGGATGCCATTGCGACGCTGCAGAATCGGGGCTTCAAGACGCGCACCCTGCAGAAGCCCGATTCCACGATCCCCCCCGATCACGTCATCAACACCGACCCCGGCGCCAACGCCTCGGTTAGCGCGGGCGACGAGATCACGATCAACGTCTCGACCGGTCCCGAACAGCGCGAGGTGCCCGACGTCTCGTCACTGAGCTACTCCGACGCGGTGAGCAAGCTCAAGGCGGCCGGGTTCAGCAAGTTCAAGCAGACGAACTCGCCGTCCAGCCCGGAGCTGCTGGGCAAGGTGATCGGCACCAACCCGCCGGCCAACCAGACCTCCGCGATCACGAACGTCATCGCGGTCATCGTCGGCTCGGGCCCGGAGACCAAGCAGGTGCCCGACGTCGGGGGTCAGACCGTCGACGTCGCGCAGAAGAACTTGACCGTGTACGGGTTCACCAAGATCACCCAGGCGCAGGTGGACAGCACCCGGCCGGCCGGTGAGGTGATCGGTACCAATCCGCCCAAGGGCCAAACGGTTCCGGTGGACTCGGTGATCGAGTTGCAGGTGTCCAAGGGCAACCAGTTCGTGATGCCCGATCTGAGCGGCATGTTCTGGACGGACGCCGAGCCACGGCTACGGGCGCTGGGCTGGACCGGGGTGCTCGACAAGGGCCCCGACGTGGACGCGGGTGGCTCCCAGTCCCACAAAGTGGTCTATCAGAACCCGCCCGCCGGCACCGGCTGCAACCGCGACGGGGTCATCACGCTGAAGTTCGGCCAGTAGCTTCCGGTTCGGCCGGGACGTACGGCTGCACCGCCGCGCGCACCTCGTTCTCGAGCCGGCGGACCAGCGTGTCGTCGCGGGTCCAGCCGCAGTAGGTCAGCCAGTTCGCCAGCATCCGATGCCCGCCCTCGGTCAGGATGGACTCCGGGTGGAACTGCACTCCGTGAATCGGCAACTCGGTGTGCTGCACGCCCATGATGACGCCGCCACGGGTGCGGGCCGTCACTTCGAGCACCGGGGGCAGTGACTCCGGCAGGATGGTCAGCGAGTGATACCGGGTCGCCGTGAAGGGGTCTGGAAGCCCTTGCAGCACACCGGTGTTGGTGTGGAAGACGCTGCTGGTCTTGCCGTGCAGCAGCTCGGGGGCGCGGTCGACCGTGGCGCCGAAGGCGACGCCGATGGCCTGGTGCCCCAGGCAAACCCCGAGCAGCGGGGTGCGCTCTGCGGCACACGCGCCCACCAAACCGATCGACGCGCCGGCTCGTTCCGGGGTGCCCGGCCCGGGGCTGAGCAGCACGCCGTCGAACCGCTTGGCGACGGCCGCCTGGTCGGAGAGTCGGGCGTCGTCGTTGCGCCACACCTCGGCCTCGACGCCCAGCTGGCCCAGGTACTGCACCAGGTTGAACACGAAGCTGTCGTAGTTGTCGACGACCAGGATCCGCACCGTGCCAGGTTACCGCCCGCCGGAAATCAGTAGCCGATGGTTCCCATGGGCTGCGCGAAGTGCAGCCGGTCCGGCTCGGTGTGACCGACGATCTGGACGTCGGGCTTGACCTCTTCGCGGTAGCCGAGCCCGAATCGGACCACGTACTGGCGGTACAAGACGACCAGGGGAGCGGCGGCCAGGGCGGCCTGCATGGCGGCCGCGTTGCCGACCGCGGTGATCGTGTACGGCGGGCTGTAGGTGCGCCCGTTGAGCAGCAGGGTGTTGCCGACGCAGCGCGGCACCGAGGTGGCGATGATGCGCTGGTCCTGCATCTGAATCGCCTCGGCGCCCGCGCTCCACAGCGCGTTGAGCACGGCCTCGATGTCTTGCTGGTGCACCACCAGGTCGTCGGGGGAGGCGTCGCGGGGGAAGCGGCCGTTGGCGTCGCGGGGGGCGTCCTCCAGGGTGACCGTCAGGCCCGGGCCGTGCACGGGGTTCATGCCCGCCTCGGCGGCCAGCTCGGCGGAGCGCCGCAGCATCGCCGCCAACGCGCGATCCGAGGACCGTCCGTGCGCGGCGTCGATCTTGCCGGCCAGGGCGTCGCGCTGAGCGTTGAGATGATTCACCGACGCCTGGGCCTCACGGACCAGATCGACCAGCCGCGGGGCATCGCTGCGCCGGATTTCGGCGCCGCCGGACACCCCGTGCGTGGCGGCGAGGAGCAACCCGGCGAGTAGACAGACCACCGGTACGCCGAAGCGCCATGGTGACCGGCGTCCGTCGCTCATCGGCTCTCCAATTTCCAGGTCGCCGTGCCAGGTGAGTTAGTCTCGTAGCCAAGCTGCGTGTGCAGCTTCGGTCTTTATCGTCGCACCCCGTCCCGCTCACCGTCTTCTCGAGGTCATCATGCCGAAGTCCAAGGTCCGTAAGAAGAACGACTTCACCGTCAGCTCCGTGAGCCGCACGCCGGTGAAGGTAAAGGTCGGGCCGTCCAGCGTGTGGTTCGTCGCCTTGTTCGTCGGGCTGATGTTGATCGGGCTGGTCTGGTTGATGGTGTTTCAACTCGCGGCCGTCGGCAGCCAGGCGCCGACCGCCCTGAATTGGATGGCGCAACTGGGCCCGTGGAACTACGCGATCGCCTTCGCTTTCATGATCACCGGTTTGTTGCTGACGATGCGCTGGCACTGAGCGCGGCCCGGGGCGGAATGAATTCATTTTTGGGATGCTTGGTTACTGCGCCAGCAACATTCCCGCCCCCCAATCACACGCGTGTGATTTATCCCCACTGTTGATAGCGTCTGTGGATAACTCCATCGGCCATGGTGGGAGGGCCTGAGCGGCGGATGCAGCAAACACAATGGGAGCCCCGCACGACGGGAATCGCTGGTTGTGGGGTCGCGGGCGTTTTGATGGCTATCGCCAGTGTGACCGCAGTCACAGACCCGCCGGGGCGCGTTTTGACGGGGATTGCCGCGGTGGGTCTGATCTTGTTTGCGGGCGGCACGTGGCGCGCGCGTCCGAAGCTGGCAATTACGGCCGACGGCTTGCTGCTCCGGGGATGGTTCCGGACGCAGGTATTGCAGCCATCCGACATCAAGATCATCCGGATCACCGAGTTCCGCCGCTACGGACGCAAAGTCCGGCTGCTCGAGGTCGAGACGGCCGACGGCGGTTTGGTGCTCTTCTCCCGTTGGGACCTCGGGACCGACCCGCTGGAGGTGCTCGACGCGCTGACGGACGCCGGTTACGCGGGCGCGCGTCCGCCGGGATGACGGGGCCGGCCGGGCCTACGAGATCGTGATCGACTCGATGACGACCGGCTCGGTGGGGCGGTCGTTGCTGTCGGTCGACGTCGTCGCGATCGCGTCGACAACTTGCTGCGACTCGGGGTCCGTGACTTCACCGAAGATGGTGTGCCGCCGGTTCAGGTGAGGAGTCTTGCCCACCGTGATGAAGAACTGGGAACCGTTGGTGCCCGGGCCGGCGTTCGCCATCGCCAGCAGGTATGGCTTGTCGAATTGCAGTTCGGGGTGGAACTCGTCGGCGAACTTGTAGCCCGGGCCGCCGCGACCGGTTCCGGTCGGGTCGCCGCCCTGGATCATGAAGCCCTGGATCACCCGGTGAAAGACCGCGCCGTCGTAGAACGGGCCGGAGGACCCGCCCGATGCGTTCTGGGTCGAGTACTCCTTGGTGCCCTGCGCCAGGCCGACGAAGTTGGCGACGGTCTTGGGGGCGTGGTTGCCGAACAGGGCGACTTTGATGTCGCCGCGGTTGGTGTGGAGTGTGGCGGTAGCGGTCTGAAAGGGGCTGTTGGTCACGGCATGAGAGTCTGCCACTACGCGTGGGTCCGCCCGCAGCCGGTGCCACCCAACCCGCGCGGGCGCCGAAAACGCGCCGCGCGCATAACGGTTCCGCCGGCGTCCCTATGCTGGCAGTCTGTTCAGGACGCACAGAAAGGCGGCAGATGAGCGCGAAGGCGGAATCTCGGCTGACCCCGCGGGAGCGACTTGCCCGCGGCCTGACCTACTCGACACTGGGACCGGTGGACGTGACCCGGGGGGTCGTCGGCCTGGGTGTCCAGTCGGCGCAGTCGGGCGCGTCGCAGATTCGCCGCAAGTATCAAGAGGGGCGCCTGGCCAAAGAGCTCGCCGCGGCCCAGGAGACGCTCGCCCAGGAGCTCGCGGCCGCGCAGGAGGTGGTGTCCAACTTGCCTCAGGCGCTGCAGGACGCGCGGCGGGCGCAGCGCCGAACCCGGCGCCCGTGGGTGTTCGCGGGGGCGGCGGTGGTGGTGCTTGCCGGCGGCGCCGTGGCGTTCAGCATCGTGCGGCGGTCGGTGCGGGCGAAGCCTCAGGATCCGCAGTCGCGGCCGCCAAGCGTCGACGTTCAGCCGCGCCCGTGATTTGTGGAGCCTAGGGGAATCGAACCCCTGACACCCGCCTTGCAAAGGCGGTGCTCTACCAACTGAGCTAAGGCCCCTCGCCGTGACTGGGTGGCTGACCGGACGGGTCGTCCACCGCCACGTGCCAGACCTCAACCCCGCGCCGGGACCGCGCCACCGCCGCCGCCACCACAGCGATCAGTGTGATTGGCAGGGCGAGTCTTACGCAACGTCTGGACGGGCACATGGTTGTGGGCCTAGGAGGACTCGAACCTCCGACCTCTTCGTTATCAGCGAAGCGCTCTAACCGCCTGAGCTATAGGCCCGTACGCGCAGTACGGCCGAGCGACGAGATTACCGCAATCGCCGCCCCACCCCCAAAAACGCTAGTCGCGGTCCGCCAGCGTCACTTCGATGCCGCCGATCAGATCGGTGGTCAGGTTGTAGACGAACGCGGCGATGGTGGCCATCGCGGTCAACAGCACGATGTTGACCAAGCCGATCAGCACGGCGCCGCCGAAGATGGTGCCGCTGGAAACGAGCTCGCCGCTGCTGCCGCTGGTGTTATTGAGCAGGTCGCCCACGTTGCTGTTGAGCTTGGACCACACGCCCATTCCGCCGAGCACCAAATACAGGAACGCCACAGCGATCATCCACACGAAGAACAACGCGACCGAGAGCAGCAGCGACACCTTCAGCGTGCTCCACGGGTCGATGCGGCGGATCTGCATGCTGGCCCGCACCGGGCCGCGCGGGCGCCGGGACACCTGGGTGCGGCTTTCCCGGCCCTCGCGGGCCTCCCGATTCTCCGCGCCCGACGACCGGCCGGCCCCCAGCAGGCTCGACGCCTCCGGCGAGCGCTCGGGCGGGGTCTTGCGCTGCGACGCCCGCGGAATGGGGCCGGACAGGTCCGGCAATTCGCTGGCGTACGCCTCCGCGGGCGGGCCGTCGCCACGGGGGTGCGGGGCGTCGGCCTCGTGCGGCGCGGTCTTGGCCTGCGGCGCGCCGGGTGCGGCGGTGCCGGATATGAAGCGGTTCAGCCGGGCCTCGACTCCGGTCGGTTGGCCCGGCTCGGCCGGGCGCTGCGGGGGACGGGGTCCGCCGCGCGGCCGCGGCGGCGAATCCCCGGCGTCCGGGGCACGGCCGCCCTGTGCGGGCGGCGCCGCGCGGTGTATACCGGCGCGCTCGGCCGAACCATCCCCGTTAGGGCCGTCGCCCTGATTGGGGACACCCGGCTCGTTCGGTGAGCTCACCCCGACTCCTTACATTGTCTGGTCGGGCCGAGTCTAATTGCCCGGCCGTTCGAGGGGCCGCCCGGATTGACACCGGCTAGCCGTCCGCGTCCGCGGCGCCCTCCGCTTCCTCGACGACCTCGTCCGCGTTCTCCTCCGCGTTGCGCGCGATGGCCAGCAGGGTGTTGTCCTCGCCCAGGTTCATCAGGCGAACGCCCTTGGTCTGCCGTCCCGCCTTGCGGACCTGTCTCGCGTCGGTGCGGATCACTCCGCCGCCGGAGGTGATGGCGTAGAGCTCGCTGTCGTCGTCGACGATCAACGCGCCCACCAACCTGCCGCGCCGCCGGTCGTACATCACCGTCAGCACACCCTTGCCGCCGCGGCCCTGCACCGGATACTCCTCGATCGCGGTCCGCTTGGCGTAGCCGCCGGAGGTCGCCACCAACAGGTACGTGCCTTCACGAACCACGTTGAGCGACAACAGGTAATCGTCCGCGTTGAACCGCATGCCCTGCACGCCGGAGGTGGCGCGCCCCATCGGGCGCAGCGCCTCGTCGGTCGCCGAGAACCGGATGGACTGGCCGTTGGCCGACACCAGCAGCAGGTCCTCATCCGACGAGCACAGCACCGCGCCGACGAGTTCGTCGTTGTCGCGCAGGTTGATCGCCACGATCCCGCCGGACCGGTTGGAGTCGAAGTCGGTCAGCTTGGTCTTCTTGACCAGGCCGTTGCGGGTGGCGAGCACCAGGTACGGGGCGTCCTCGTAGCTGCGGATCTGGATGACCTGGGCGATGCGCTCCTCGGGCTGGAAGGCCAGCAGGTTGGCGACGTGCTGGCCGCGCGCGGTCCGAGACGCCTCGGGCAGTTCGTAGGCCTTCGCGCGGTAGACCCGGCCCTGGGTGGTGAAGAACAGGATCCAGTCGTGGGTCGAGCTCACGAAGAAGTGCTTGACGATGTCGTCCTGCTTGAGGCCGGCGCCCTGCACGCCCTTGCCGCCGCGTTTCTGGCTGCGGTACAGGTCGGTCTTGGTGCGTTTGGCGTAGCCGGTCTCGGTGATGGTGACGACCACGTCCTCGCGGGCGATCAGGTCCTCGTCGCTGACCTCGCCGTCGGCCGCGACGATTCGCGTGCGGCGGTCGTCGCCGTGCTTCTCGACGATCTCGGCGAGCTCGTCGCGCACGATGCCACGCTGCCGCTCGGGCTTGGCCAAGATGTCTTCCAGGTCGGCGATCTCGGCCTCGATCTTGGCCAGGTCGTCGATGATGCGCTGGCGCTCCAGGGCCGCAAGGCGACGCAACTGCATGTCCAGGATCGCCTGGGCCTGGATCTCGTCGATGTCGAGCAGCTCGATCAGGCCGGCCCTTGCGATGTCGACCGTCTCCGACGCGCGAATCAGGGCGATCACCTCGTCCAGCGCGTCGAGGGCCTTGACCAGGCCGCGCAGGATGTGGGCGCGTTCGTTGGCCTTGCGCAACCGATAGGTGGTGCGCCGCACGATCACGTCGAGTTGGTGCGCCACGTAGTGGCGGATCATCTGGTCCAGCCGCAGCGTGCGCGGCACCCCGTCGACGATGGCCAACATGTTCGCGCCGAAGCTGGTCTGCAGCTGGGTGTGCTTGTAGAGGTTGTTCAGCACCACCTTGGCCACGGCATCGCGCTTGATCTCGACGACGATGCGCACGCCGACGCGGTCGCTGCCCTGGTCCTCCACGTTGGAGATGCCGGCCAGCCGGCCGTCGCGAACCTGCTCGGCGATCGAGGTGATGAAGTTGTCGTGATTCACCTGGTACGGCAACTCGGTGATCACCAAAGAGGTTCGGCCCCTTGCCTCTTCGACCTCCACTACGCCGCGCATCCGGATGGACCCGCGGCCGGTCTTGTAGGCGTCGGAGATGCCCTGGCTGCCGACGATCAAGCCGGCGGTGGGGAAGTCGGGCCCCTTGACGCGCTCCATGCACGCCGCCAGGGTGGCCTCCTCGTCGGCCTCGTGGTTTTCCAGGCACCAGAACACGGCCTCGGCGAGCTCCCGCAGATTGTGCGGCGGGATGTTGGTCGCCATGCCGACCGCGATGCCGCCCGAGCCGTTGGCGAGCAGGTTGGGGAACCGGCTGGGCAGCACCGTAGGCTCTTGCACCCGGCCGTCGTAGTTGGGGATGAAATCGACTGTCTCCTCGTCGATTTCGCGCAGCATCTCCATGGCCAACGGCGTAAGGCGCGCTTCGGTGTTGTGACTGACGAAGCCGTTGGAGAGGAATGCGTGGTCGTCGGTATCAACGCGCAGGCTGTATACCGCCTGTACCCCCGCCTCCGTCACCGACGCGACCCGCGCGTAATAGAACCGGCCGTCGGTGAGGTCGGTCGCGATCGCACGTACATCCGGATCTGCAATGTGCGCAAGGATTTCAGCGCCGCGATCGCGCCAGCGTTGAATGCGGTCGATGTTGTGGCGGTTCAGCCAGTCGCGGTCGATCCACCTGCCGCCCGCATGCTTGCGGATGAATGCGGCCAGCCCCGGAACGTGGTCGGCATCCCTGCCGGCGCACGCGGGCATCGCGGCAAGAATTCGCGTCAGCTTGGCTTGCTTGGCACCACCGAAACCGATCCGGGTAGCGAACAGTTCGGCTTGGGCACGGTTGGTTACAACGACCTTGTACTCGCCGACCGCAAATCGGTACCGCTTTGAAACGACCCCGAACTCCAGCAACATCTGCTGGACGTCCACCGCCAGCTGCTCGCTGCGTGTGGAGTAAGAGATCTGAATGGTATTGCGCGGCAAAGCGGAGCAAGAGCCGTCGCCCTCGAAGAGGGCCTGGAGGAACGCCCGCTTCACGGCGGCCGGTGATTGCCAAAGCCATTGCGGCACATGCTTGTCGGCAGAACGTTGCCCGCATAGAACCGCGAGTCGCGTCTTCTGGATCGCCGTCAAGTTCTGCACGTCCAGTTCGTGCAATGTCGATCCCGAGGCGATCGTGCGGGAGTAGGCATAGCGCGGACCACCCACGACGGCGTCGTATGAGGCGACCACCATGTTGAAATAGTCGCGATCGCAGTTGTTGAACCCCGCGCGTGTTTCGGATACGAATCCCTCGCTGATGAAGGCGCCCAGCAGAAGCGCTTCCATCACGTCGTGCCAGTCGGCGGGCCCGAACTCCATCGAAGGGGTGCGCTGCAACACGACATGGTCGTCGGGCCGAATTTCTTCGATCAGTTTCCACAGCAGCGTCGGTACGCCACCGACGTCGACCAGGCACAGCAACGGGTGGTTCGACGTGCCGGTGACTTGATAGCCCTCGGCGGTGCGCACGGTGTAGGTCTGGTGCTCGCCCGAATGAAACAGGCGATCCACCGCAACAGGGTTGCCGTGGCGGTCTAATACCTTGAGTTCGACAGCGTTGTCCGAGTTGGGCCGGGCGGCCGGAACGACATCGCCGATCCGTACGGATTGCCCAAACGGCAAGCGCACCAACGCATCACCCGTCAGGCAGTAGCGCATCGCCGCTGGTGGATCGTTGCCCGGAGAGCCGAAGTTGCCCTGGCCGTCGACCAGGGGGTAGCGCAGCGACCACGGCTGCGCCATGCGCACCAAGGTGTCGTAGATCGACGCGTCACCGTGGGGGTGGTAGTTACCCATCGTTTCGGCGACCGACCGCGCCGACTTGGCGTGGCTACGATCCGGGCGGAAGCCCGAGTCGTACATCGCGTACAGCACGCGGCGGTGCACCGGCTTGAGGCCGTCGCGCACCTCCGGCAGTGCGCGCCCGACGATCACGCTCATCGCGTAGTCGATGTAGCTGCGCTGCATCTCCTGCTGAATGTCAACCGGTTCGATGCGGTCGCCGGCCTCGTCGCCGGGGGGCAGCGTGGTGTCAGTCATCTATTCCCCTTTTTCGGGTTGGCGTGCCTGACTGCGTCAGACATCCAGGAAGCGAACGTCTTTGGCGTTGCGGGTGATGAAGCTGCGGCGGGCGTCGACGTCTTCGCCCATCAGGATGGAGAACAGTTCGTCGGCCGCCGCGGCGTCGTCCAGCGTGACTTGACGCAGTACACGCACCGACGGATCCATCGTGGTCTCCCACAATTCCTTGGCGTCCATCTCACCCAGACCCTTGTACCGCTGGATGCCGTCCTCTTTGTTGATCTTCTTGCCGGCCTTGAGCCCCGCCTCGAGCAGGCCGTCGCGTTCGCGGTCGGAGTATGCGAACTCCGGGTCGCTGCGCTGCCACTTCAGCTTATACAGCGGCGGTTGGGCCAGGAAGACGTGCCCGTGCTCGATCAGCGGCCGCATGAACCGGAACAGCAGCGTCAGCAGCAGGGTCGAGATGTGCTGGCCGTCCACGTCAGCGTCGGCCATCAGGACGATCTTGTGGTAGCGCAGCTTGGTGATGTCGAACTCGTCGTGGATGCCGGTGCCCAGCGCGGTGATGATCGCCTGGACTTCGGTGTTCTTCAGCACCCGGTCGATGCGGGCCTTCTCGACGTTGATGATCTTGCCGCGCAACGGCAGGATCGCCTGGAACATCGAGTCGCGGCCGCTCTTCGCCGAGCCGCCGGCCGAATCACCTTCCACCACATACAGTTCCGACTTACGCGGGTCGGTGGAGCGGCAGTCGGCGAGCTTGCCGGGCAGGCCGCCGAGGTCCGTGGCGCTCTTGCGGCGCACCAGTTCGCGCGCCTTGCGCGCCGCGATCCGCGCCTGCGCCGACGACACCGCCTTATTCACAACGGTTTTCGCCTCCGAGGGGTTGGCCTCGAACCAGTGCGTCAGCTGTTCGTTGCATACCTTCTGCACGAACGACTTGACCTCGGTGTTGCCCAGCTTGGTCTTGGTCTGGCCCTCGAACTGCGGCTCGCTGACCTTGACCGAGATGACCGCCGCCAGCCCTTCCCGGATGTCATCGCCGGTGAGGTTGGGGTCCTTGTCCTTCAGCAGCTTCTTGTCTTTGGCGTACTTGTTCACCACCGATGTCAGCGCGCTGCGGAAGCCCTCTTCGTGGGTGCCGCCCTCGTGCGTGTTGATGGTGTTGGCGAAGGTGTGCACCGACTCCGAGTAGCCGCCGTTCCACTGCATCGCGATTTCGACCTCATGGCCGGTGCCCTTGCCGTCGAAGTCGATGACGCTCTGCTGGATCGGGCTCTTCGTGCGGTTGATGTGCTTGACGAAGTCGACCAACCCGCCGGGGTAATGGAACGTGCGGTGCTTGACCTTATGCGGCGCAGTCGATTCCGCGGCCTTCTCCTCGGCGGACTTGGGTGCCTCGGCGGTGTCGCTGACCACCTCATCGACGACCTCGTCCTGCTCGACGCGTTCGTCGGTGAGGTTGATGGTGAGGCCCTTGTTTAGGAAGGCCATCTCCTGGAGCCGGCGCGCGACGGTCTCGAAGTCGTATTCGAGAGTTTCGAAGATCTCGGGATCGGCCCAGAACCGGATGGTGGTGCCGGTCTTCTTGGTGGCCTCGCCCTGCTTGAGGGTGCCGGGCACGGCGCGGTCGTAGTACTGGAACCACTCGTGCCCGTCGCGTTTGATGTTGACTTCCAGACGGGTGGACAGCGCGTTGACCACCGACACACCGACGCCGTGCAGCCCACCGCTGACGGTGTAGCCGCTGTTCTCGCCGCCGAACTTGCCGCCGGCGTGCAGCTGGGTCATCACCACGTCGACGGTGGGCGCGCCGGTGGCGTGCATGGCCACCGGGATGCCCCGCCCGTCGTCGGTGACCTCCACGCTGCCGTCATCGAGGAGCCGCACATCGACCTTGGTGGCGTAACCGGCCATCGCCTCGTCCACCGAGTTGTCGACCACCTCCCAGATGAGGTGGTGCAGACCGCGCTCACCGGTGGACCCGATGTACATGCCGGGGCGTTTGCGGACGGCCTCGAGCCCTTCGAGCACGGTGATCGCTGACGCGCCGTATTCGTCTTGCGCCTTCTTCTTCTGGGCAGCCACGGTCGGAATGCTCTCCTTGGGGTTTCATGCGGGCGGTTCCAGTCACCGCATCAGCCGCATCCCGCCAGTCTACCGTGATGACCCGCCCGCACCGATTCTCTGGGCGCGTTTCTACCCAGCTAACTGCGCCGTGCGGACGATTTCTTTATTCCGGCCGCGTCCCGACGTGCGTCAAGGCACTTCACGTCGTCCTAGCGGCTTTGAGCGGCCTGTTGATGAAGGCCCGGTTGGGGATAATCGGTGCCGGTCGTGACCCTAGCCGTAAGTATCACGCGGACCCCGGCCGGCGATGTGGCGTGGCCCCTTGCGCCACGACGGGGCGGCCGGCCCGGTGATTTTCAGCGACGTCACCACCCCGTTGCCGACGGCCGCGGCGATCTTGGCCAACAATTGCGACTGGATCATCCGCAGCTGGGTGGCCCAGGCGGTGGATTCGGCCGTCACGCTGAGCACCCCGTCGCTCAAGGCGGTCGGCGTCGCATGGTCGGCGATCTGCTGGCCCACCACCGCCGACCAGTTGCCGATCACCGTGCCCTCGGCGACTTGCGCCGACCACCCGCGCTTCTTGGCCAGGTCCCGCGCCAACCGGCCCAGCGGTTGCGGATCGCGGGCGTCGGGTCCCGGCCCCGACCAGCTGCGCCGCTGCCCGGCGACCCGCCGGGTGGACGGCGGCATCGCACGCCCGCGGCCGGCGTCCTTTCCTTGGGCGCGGGCCGCCGCGCGCGCTTCCTCGAGCGTGCGCCGGACCAAGTCGATGCCGCGCAGCAGGCCCGGATCGTTAGCGGCGGACCCTTGTTCGTTGTCGTCGGCGTCGGTCACGGCCGCACCGCCGATACCCGGCCCTGGTCGTCGTCGCGCAATTCGATATGGATCTGCCTGGCGTCCCAGCCCGCCGGAATGTCTTCCAGCACGGCGGCGGTGACCAATACCTGCTCCGCCGATTCCGCCACCGTCGCCAGCGCCCGGCGCCGGGCCGTGTCCAGTTCGGCGAACACGTCGTCGAGCAACAACACGGGTTCGGTGCCGTCGGCCCGCAACAACTCGTACGAGGCCAGGCGCAGCGCCACCGCGAACGACCACGATTCCCCGTGGCTGGCAAAGCCTTTCGCGGGCTGATCGCCCAGCCATAACTCGAGATCGTCGCGATGCGGCCCCACCAGACACATGCCGCGGTCCAGTTCGGCATCGCGGCGCTGCGCCAACGCGGCCAACAGCGCCGCCTCGAGGAACTCCCGGTCGCTGCCGCCACCATCGGCCGCCCCCTGCGCCCCGAGGCTGCTGCGGTAGGCGATCGAGGCCGGCCGAGACGTCGGGGCCAGCAGTTGGTACGCCTTCTCCACCTCCGGGGCCAGTTGGTTGACCAGGTCGATGCGCGCCGCCATCAGCTGCGCGCCGTGTTCGGCCAGCCGGCTGTCCCAGACGTCGAGGGTGTCGAGCGCGCTGCGGCCGCCGCGGTGGCGGATGCCGGCGGCGGACTTCAACAATGCGGTGCGCTGGCGTAGCACCTTCTCGTAATCCGCGCGCACCGCGGCCACCGCCGGCCGCCGCACCGTCGCCAAATCATCGAGGTAGCGGCGACGATCCGCCGGATCCCCGCGCACCAGGGCCAGGTCCTCCGGAGCAAAGAGCACGGCGCGCAAGACCCCGATCACCTCGCGCGTGCTGCGCACCGGTGACCGGTTCAGCCGCGCCTTGTTCGCCCGTCCCGCCGCGATTTCCAGGTCGAGCGCGAGCTCCCTGCCCTCGTTGACCACGATCGTCGACACCACCGCACGATCCGCGCCGGCCCGGATCAACGGGGCGTCGGTGCCCACCCGGTGCGATCCCAACGTCGTCGAAAACCAAAGTGCCTCAACGAGATTCGTTTTCCCGAAACCGTTCTGACCGACGAACACCGTCCGGCCCGGCTCCAGTTCAAGGTCGGCGTGCGCCCAGGACCGGAAATCGCGCAGTCCCAAATGCCGGACGTACACCTATCCGGGCAACCGAACTGGCATCAACAGGTAGACGTAATCCGTCGGCAGGGCCGCGAAGGGCCCGTTGCCGGTGGGGGAGCTGTCATCGGCCGAGGCCGGCCGCAGCAACGCCGGCTTGCCCGGGGTGGTGAATCCGAAGGACACCCGCTCCGAGTGGACCGCGGCCAGCCCGTCGGTCAGGTAGGTCGGGTTGAACGCGATCGTCAACGGTTCGCCGACGAAGTCCACGGCCAGGTCCTCTTCGGCGCGGCCGACATCGTCAGCGCCCGCGGACAGCCGCAGCGAACCCTCGGAGAATTCCATCCGCACCTGCGCGCCCCGGTCGGCCACCAACGCCACCAGCTTGATCGCCTCGGTCAGCTCGGCCACGTTGATGGTCGCCACCGCCGTGTGCTCGGCGGGCAGCAACTGGCGGAACTTCGGGAACTCCGCATCGAGCAGCCGCGTCGTACTGCGCTTGCCGTTCCCGCTGATGCCGAGCAGGCCGTCCTTGCCGACCCCGCTGCCCGCGCCCAGCGACAGCCGAACCTCGGAACCATCGGCGCCGGCGCGCGCCGCCTCGGCCAACGTCTTCGCCGGCACCAGCACGGCGGCCTCGATGTCGGGCGACGATGGCGACCAGGTCAGTTCACGCACCGCCAACCGGAACCGGTCGGTGGCGGCCAAAACCACCTTGTCGCCAGAGATCTCGACCCGGATCCCGGTCAACATCGGCAAGGTGTCGTCCCGGCCCGCGGCAATGGCCACCTGGCTGATGGCCTCGGCGAACACCTCGGCCGGCAGGGTGCCGGTCTCTTCCGGCAGGACCGGCAACGTCGGGTAATCCTCCACCGCCATCGTCGGCAGCGAGAACCTCGCACTCCCGCAGTTCAGCGCGACCCGATTCCCGTCCACGTAGAAGTCGACGGGTTTGTTGGGCAGCGCCCGGGTGATGTCCGACAACAACCGCCCGGACACGAGAACGCTTCCCGGAGAAGCAATTTCGGCTGCGACTTGCGCTTCGGCCGACACCTCGTAGTCGAATCCGGAGATCGTCAGGCCCTCGTCCGAACCGGACAACAACACCCCCGACAGCACCGGCACCGCCGGCCGGGCCGGCAGATTCTTCGCCACCCACGACACCGCGTCGGCGAAAGACTCCCGTACCAAACGAAATTTCAAGTCGCTGAGGCCAGCTCTTGTCGTCGCCGCGTCCATAGCGTCCCTTCAACTACCCAGCGTTTCAAGTCCAGTGGCTAGCCTCCCCCCGCTAGCTTGGGGCTCCGCCACGAACGTCACTGACATGTCATGCCAACAACGACCGCAACGGCAGTCGAAGAACAACCGTAGATCGTCGGAGGCCATCTTGAAAGCTAATCGCCAAGGCCGACAAGCCGGGTTCTCGACGGCCCCGCGGCGCGTGTTCAACGGGGCGTCCCCAGCGCTGTATTTCAAAGAAGAAACGACGAATAGATCTCAGTACTAGTAATAAGGCCTGTGCATTCTGGGGATAGCGACAGCGCGCCGCAGCTAGGGCGTGGATCGGCCTGTGGAGCATGAGGTGCATAACTGTGTGGCTCGTGTGGGGCCGTTGGGGAGCAAGGGCGGCTGTGCACGGCGCCCGGCTTAGTACACCGGTGTTTGATTGCGTTTTGCACAGTCCTGCGCACAACCCGCGGGTGTGGCGGGTGTGACAGGCGTGCGTGAAGTTTTTTGAAAAAAGTTGCGCGGCGGGGCGCCGAATCAGCGCTTGGAGCGCTGGCGGATGCGAGTGGTGAGCTCCTTGACGTGATCGAAGACCTCACGCCGCTCAGCCATCTCGGACAAAATCTTGCGTTGGGCGTACATCACGGTGGTGTGGTCGCGGCCGAACGCCTGCCCGATTTTGGGCAGCGACAGGTCGGTGAGCTCGCGGCAGAGATACATCGCGATCTGCCGTGACTGTGCCAGCGCGCGCGTCTTGCCGGGGCCACGCAGTTCTTCCACGGTGGTGTCGAAGTATTCGGCGGTAGCGGCCATGATGGTCGCCGCGCTGATCTGCATGGTGCTGGCGTCGGCGATGAGGTCGCGCAGCACGATCTCGGCCAGGGCCTTGTCGATCGGCGTCTTGTTCAACGAGGCGAACGCGGTGACCCGGATGAGGGCGCCCTCGAGTTCGCGGATGTTGCGCTCGATGCTGCTGGCGATGAGTTCCAGTACGTCGTCGGGCACCGCAAGGCGCTCCATTTGCGCCTTCTTGCGCAGAATGGCGATGCGGGTCTCCAACTCCGGGGGCTGGACGTCGGTGATCAGGCCCCACTCGAATCGGGTGCGCAAGCGGTCTTCGAGGGTGGCGAGCTGCTTGGGCGGCCGGTCCGAGGAGATCACGATCTGCTTGTTCGCGTTGTGCAGCGTGTTGAAGGTGTGGAAGAACTCCTCCTGGATACCTTCCTTGCCCTCGATGAACTGGATGTCGTCGACCAGTAGCACGTCGACGTCGCGGTAGCTGCGCTTGAAGGCGACCTTGCGGTCGTCGCGCAGCGAGTTGATGAAGTCGTTGGTGAATTCCTCGGTGGACACGTACTTGACCCGCATCCCGGGGAACAGCCGCTGTGCGTAATTGCCGGCGGCGTGCAACAGGTGGGTCTTGCCCAGACCGGACTCGCCCCAGATGAACAACGGGTTGTAGGCGCGCGCCGGCGCTTCCGCGATCGCCAGGGCCGCCGCGTGCGCGAAGCGATTGGACGCCCCGATGACGAATGTGTCGAAGGTGTAGCGGCGGTTCAGGCTCGTCCCGCCGGCGACGGCGGGGTCGGCCGGATGCGGGCGCTCGGTGAAGTAGTTGGGCCAGCTCTGCGGCGCACCGTCGGGAGCTTCGCCGTTTTCGTCGGCTTCCTCGATGTCGACGGCCTCGTCGTCCGGTGCCTCGGGTTGGGCAAACGGTTCGGCCTGCGCGATCACGGCCTCGTCGTCATCGTCGGGCGGCGCGATGCGCACCCCGAGCTGAATCTGTTGGCCGAGGCGGCGGCTGAGTGCGTCGGTGATCGGGGCGCGCAGATGACGTTCGATCTCGTTCTGGACGAAACTGCTCGGCACCGACAGCAGGGCGAAGCCCTCCACGATGGTCAGGGGCTGGACCAAATTCAGCCAGGCCCGCTGCTGCGGGGTGAGGGGGGTGATGAGCGTGGTGCGGTTGGCGGCGACGCCGTCCGGGGTGGATTCTCCGTTGAGTTCCGAGACGACCGCGTTCCACACGGTCGTGAAACCTGAACCGGGGTCATCGGTCAACGACGCATCCCCCTGGTTCTCGAGCATCCCGGGTCGAAGTACAACCATGCTTGCCGACAAAGCAACTGTCCACATAGTTATACACAGGTGTGGACAGGATGAGCGTATGCGAGCCACAACCTACCGGCGACGGCTCGCGATCTCCGTGCTGGAAGAAAACCTTTTCAAAGGCTGTCTAGGCAGCTAGTCGACCCACCATCCTCGCTTGTTTGTCGAGCGCCGTTGCAGTCTAAAACGACACTGGCAGAAGCTAACAGTTTTCCGTGCGGCTGCCAACCGTTCTGCTGCATTCCAATCGGGTTGTTTAGGGTTCGGTGGGCCTCGTTCGGCTCGACGCCGGTGCGCAACCCCGTGCGGGCCGGTCGGTGAGGCCGAGGTTTTGCGCCGGGATCGAGCGGCTGCGTTGTGGCAGGCCAGGTTTGACCAGGCGAAGCGCGGTCAGTACCCTCAAACAGTCGCCCGAAAGTCGGCGATGCGGCTGCGACCCAGGTCTGCCTGGGGACCGCGCCGGCCAGCAGCAAGATTACCTCCGACCGACCCGCAGACGAGCGAGACGTCTGGCCGGCCGGATGGAAATGCGAGACACAACGAGGAGACCGTCGTGGCCAAGGGCAAGCGGACATTCCAGCCGAACAACCGGCGCCGAGCCCGCGTGCATGGCTTCCGGTTGCGGATGCGTACCCGCGCCGGACGCTCGATTGTGTCGAGCCGGCGCCGTAAGGGGCGCCGCGCGCTATCTGCCTGATCGCAACGTCGGGTTCTTCGGCGGTGCTTCCCGCACGCAACCGCATGAGGCGGTCAACGGAGTTCGACGCGACGGTGAAGCACGGAATCCGCGCGGCGCAGCCCGACGTGGTGGTGCATCTCCGGCGCGCGGCCGATTGTGACGCGGCGACGGCTCCCCGCGTGGGATTGATCGTGGGCAAGTCCGTGGGCTCGGCGGTGGAGCGCCACCGGGTTGCCCGCCGGCTGCGGCACGTCGCGCGTTCGGTCCTGGGCGAACTGCACGACTCCGAGCACTTGGTCATCCGGGCTTTGCCGGGCAGCCGGACCGCATCCTCGGCGCGGCTGGAACAGGAGCTGCGCCGCGGGGTGCGGCGGGCCCTCGAGTCCGCGGGAGCGCACCGGTGACCCCGCGGGCGATCCTGCGCACCGTGGGCACCGCGGCCGCGCGGGGTTTGATTTCGCTCATCCAGCTGTACCGGCACATGGTCTCGCCGCTGCGGCCGGCGACGTGCCGGTTCGTGCCGACCTGCAGCCAGTATGCGGTCGACGCGCTGACCGAGTACGGATTGATGCGGGGGAGTTGGTTGGCTGCGGTCAGACTTGCCAAGTGCGGACCCTGGCATCGGGGCGGATGGGATCCGATACCGGAACGTCCGGGTTGCCAGATGAACTTCGAAGAAGCCAGCGACGCGTGGGCCAGCCCGGCGGCGCGAGGGGAGAGTGGAACTCTTGTTTGATTTCTTTAGCCTCGACTTCGTCTACTACCCGGTGTCGTGGATCATGTGGGCTTGGTACAAGTTGTTCGCCGCGATGCTGGGGCCGTCGAACTTTTTCGCCTGGGCGCTATCGGTGATGTTCCTGGTCTTCACCCTGCGCGCCCTGCTGTACAAGCCGTTCGTGCGGCAGATCCGCACCACCCGTCAGATGCAGGAACTGCAACCGCAAATCAAGGCGCTGCAAAAGAAGTACGGCAAGGACCGCCAGCGGATGGCGCTCGAGATGCAGAAGCTGCAACGCGAGCACGGGTTCAACCCCATCCTCGGCTGCCTGCCGATGCTGGCGCAGATCCCGGTGTTCATCGGCCTGTATCACGTGTTGCGGTCGTTCAACCGCACCACGGGCGGCTTCGGTCAGCCGCACCTGTCGGTGATCCAGAACCGCATGACCGGTAACTACGTCTTCACCCCGACGGACGTCGGACACTTCTTGGACGCCAATCTGTTCGGCGCACCGATCGGCGCGTTCATGACGCAGCGGACCGGGTTGGACGCCTTCACCCACTTCAGCCGGCCGGCCGTCATCGCCGTCGGCGCGCCGGTAATGATCCTGGCCGGCATCGCGACCTACTTCAACAGCCGCGCATCGGTGGCCCGCCAGAGCCCGGAGGCCGCGGCCAATCCGCAGACCGCGATGATGAACAAGCTTGCGCTGTATGTGTTTCCGCTCGGCGTGGTCGTCGGCGGACCCTTCCTGCCACTCGCGATCATCCTGTACTGGTTCGCCAACAACATCTGGACGTTCGGTCAGCAGCACTACGTGTTCGGCATGATCGAAAAAGAGGACGAGGCCAAGAAACAGGAAGCGCTGCAGCGCCGAGCGGCCAACGCGCCGGCACCGGGGGCCAAACCCAAGCGCAATGCGAAGGCGGGCCAGCCAAGCGGCGATGGGTCGCCAACCGCCGGGGTGGGGGAGTCCGGCCCCGATGCCGCCGACGGCCCGGACGCCGCGGCGAAGCCCGAGGCGACCAAGCCGAATCCCAGTGGACAAAACGGTGGCACGCCCAACCGCACGCCGCGGCCGGGCGCGCGACCCAAGAAACGCAAACGCTGACAGAGCCAACCGGGCGGGCCGGGAGGACCACCCGATGGCAGGGACCCGCGGATGAGGGAGAGAAAGACATGACCGACGCAGACACCACGACCGAGCACGACGTGGACACCGAACTCGACGAGCAGCCGTCATCCGAGAATGGCGCGGAGGCGGGCGCGGACGAAGTCGACGACCAGGAAGAGCGATTGGTCGCCGAGGGTGAGATCGCCGGCGACTACCTGGAGGAGCTGCTCGACCTGTTGGACTTCGACGGCGACATCGACCTGGACGTCGAGGGCAACCGCGCCGTGGTGAGCATCGACGGCAGCGACGACCTGAACAAGTTGGTGGGTCGTGGCGGCGAGGTGCTCGACGCGCTGCAAGAGCTCACACGGCTCGCGGTGCATCAGAAGACCGGAGTGCGTAGCCGGTTGATGCTCGACATTGCCAGCTGGCGCCGCCGCCGCCGCGAGGAGCTGGCGGCCCTGGGCGACAAGGTGGCGCGGCGGGTGTTGGAGTCCGGCGAGCGCGAGGAGCTCTCCCCGATGACGCCGTTCGAGCGCAAGATTGTGCACGACGCCGTCGCCGCGGTGCCCGGGGTGCACAGCGAGAGCGAGGGCGTGGAGCCCGCGCGCCGCGTCGTCGTCCTCCACGACTAGCGAGTTACAGGCGTGTAGTTCCGGCGCCAAGGCCCGTCGCGCGTCAGGCAAAGCAGAGGATGTTTCACGTGAAACATGTCGGCCCGGTCGAACCCGCGGCGGACAGCTCTGCCCCGCACGGGCCCGGCGCCGCCCCAGAGGCCGCCGCGGCGATTTTCGGTCCGCGCATCGACCTCGCGCGGCGCTACGCGGACCTGCTGGCCGGACCCGGAGTCGAACGGGGCCTGCTCGGCCCGCGCGAGGTGGAGCGGATCTGGGAGCGCCATATCCTCAACAGCACCGCCGCGGCCGAGCTCCTCGCGCCCGGCGAACGGGTCATCGACATCGGCAGCGGCGCCGGCCTGCCCGGCATCCCGCTGGCGCTCGCGCGGCCGGACCTCGACGTGGTGCTGCTCGAGCCGCTGCTGCGCCGCAGCGAATTTCTCAGCGAGGTCGTCGACCAACTAGGGTTGGCCGTCGAGGTGGTCCGCGGCCGTGCCGAGGAACTGTGGGTTCGTCATCAGTTCGGGGAAAGGGATGCGGCGGTGTCACGAGCGGTTGCAGCGTTGGACAAGTTGGCGAAGTGGAGCATGCCGCTGCTGCGGCCGGGCGGCCGGATGCTGGCGATCAAGGGGGAGCGCGGCCGCGACGAAGTTGAACAGTATCGGCGTGTGATGGCTGCATCGGGCGCCGTTGATGCCAGGGTGGTGACATGTGGCGCGACCTATTTGCGTCCCCCCGCAACCGTAGTTATAGCCCGGCGCGGAAGGCCGCCGCGCCATCAGCCGACACGGATCGGGAAGGCCGGAAACCGATGAGCAATCCGGGAGAATCGCCGACGGTCGCCGGAGCGCCGCCGAGCGTGACCCACACCCCGGCGCCCCCGGCGCCTGCCCCCACGGGCGATCCCGCCGCGAATGTTTCACGTGAAACAGCGGACGAATACGACACCCCGATCGGCGCCGCCGCCGAACGGGCGATGCGGGTCCTGCACACCACGTATCCACCGCTGCGCCGGCCGAGCCACCGTCGAGTGCTCACCGTCGCCAATCAGAAGGGCGGGGTGGGCAAGACCACCACCGCGGTGAATCTCGCCGCCGCCCTCGCGCTGCAGGGCCTCAAGACATTGGTCATCGACCTCGACCCGCAGGGCAACGCCAGCACGGCGCTCGGCATCACCGACCGGCAGTCCGGCACGCCGTCGTCGTACGAGGTGCTCATCGGCGAGGTCAAGGTCAAGGACGCGCTGCGGCGCAGCCCGCACAACGAGCGCCTGTTCTGCGTCCCGGCCACGATCGATCTGGCGGGCGCGGAGATCGAATTGGTGAGCATGGTGGCGCGCGAGAACCGGTTGCGGACCGCCCTGGCCGACCTGGACGACCTGGACTTCGACTACGTCTTCGTGGACTGCCCGCCGTCGCTGGGATTGTTGACCATCAACGCCCTCGTCGCCGCGCCGGAAGTGATGATCCCGATCCAGTGCGAGTACTACGCGCTCGAGGGTGTGTCACAGCTGATGCGCAACATCGAGATGGTGAAGGCGCACCTCAACCCGCGGCTCGACGTGTCCACCGTGGTGCTCACGATGTACGACGGCCGGACCAAGCTCGCCGACCAGGTGGCCGAAGAGGTGCGCCGGTACTTCGGGGCCAAGGTGCTGCGCACGGTGATCCCGCGCAGCGTCAAAGTATCCGAGGCGCCCGGCTACAGCATGACCATCATCGATTACGACCCCGGCTCGCGCGGGGCGATGAGCTATCTCGACGCGAGTCGTGAACTCGCTGAGCGTGACTGACCACCATTCGTGAAGGGACGACCATGACGCAGCCACTACGCAAGAAGGGCGGCCTCGGCCGGGGCCTGGCTTCGCTGATCCCGACCGGTCCCGCCGAGGGTGACTCGGGTCCCGCGACGCTCGGCCCGCGGATGGGGGATGCGGCCGCGGACGTCTTGATCGGCGGACCGGGACCGGACCTCGCCCCGGCGGGCGCGGTGTATCGCGAGATCGCCCCGGCCGACATCGAGCCCAACCCCCGCCAGCCGCGCCAGGTGTTCGACGACGAGGCGCTGTCCGAACTGGTGCACTCCATCCGCGAGTTCGGGCTGCTGCAGCCGATCGTGGTGCGAGCCGTCCCAGGCGCCAAGACGGGCCCGCGGTATCAGATCGTCATGGGGGAGCGGCGCTGGCGGGCCGCCCAGGAGGCGGGACTGGCCACGATCCCCACCATCGTCCGCGAGACCGGCGACGACAACCTGCTGCGCGACGCCCTCCTGGAGAACATCCACCGGGTGCAGCTGAACCCGTTGGAAGAGGCGGCGGCATACCAGCAGCTGCTCGACGAGTTCGGCGTCACCCACGATGAACTCGCCTCGCGCATCGGCCGGTCTCGCCCGCTGATCACCAACATGATCCGCTTGCTCAAGCTGCCGATCCCGGTCCAGCGGCGGGTGGCCGCGGGGGTGCTGTCCGCCGGTCATGCCCGCGCCCTGCTGTCCCTGGAAGCCGGGCCCGAGGCCCAAGAGGAACTCGCCAGCCGGATCGTCGCCGAGGGCCTGTCGGTGCGGGCCACCGAAGAGGCGGTGACACTGGCCAATCGGGCCGGCGCCACCGCCCCGGCCCCCCAGCGACGCAAGCCGATCCAGATGCCCGGTCTGCAGGAGGTCGCCGACCGGCTGTCGAACGCCTTCGATACCCGGGTGACGGTCAGCCTGGGCAAGCGCAAGGGGAAGATCGTGGTCGAATTCGGCTCGGTGGACGATTTGCAGCGGATCATCGACTTGATGACCGCCGCCAAGGCCTGACCCGCCATACCCTGTAATTACGTCACTGTGACACCGGGGCGGTCACGAACGCGCAACAACCGAGCCTGATTACGAAAGCGCATGCGGTTCAACGATTTTCGGTAACGAACCGGCCGCGGGCGTAACGCGTGCGGCGGTCCGCCACCGTGATCGGCGCCTCGACGACAAATCTGGCCCGATAACGACATACTCTCCTATCCTGGAGGGGTTGCCGGTGCAAAAGGCTGCAGTACCGCACAGGAGCCAGGAGGCTAGTGTCCGCTCGAATCACACCGTTGCGCCTCGAGGCCTTCGAGCAGCTTCCCAAGCACGCGCGCCGCTGCGTCTATTGGGAAGTTGACCCGGCGACCCTCGGTAACCAGGACCACCTCGCGGACCCCGAGTTCGAAAAGGAAGCCTGGTTGTCGATGGTCATGCTGGAGTGGGGGTCCTGCGGCCAGGTCGCGACCGCGGTCGCGGACGAGAGAAGCCAGAGCGAGCCGCCGTGCCTGGGCTACGTGTTCTACGCACCGCCGCGCGCGGTGCCGCGCGCGCAGCGGTTTCCCACCGCGCCGGTGTCCGCGGACGCGGTGCTGCTCACGTCGATGGGCATCGAGCCCGGGCAGGCCACCGACGACCTGCCGCACGGACTGCTCGCCCGGGTGATCGACGAGCTGGTCCGGCGTGGAGTCCGGGCCCTGGAGGCCTTCGGTCGCACGCCGGCGGCTTCGGAATTGCAGGACCCGTCGAAGGCGAGCCCGGATGTGCGGCCGGTGCTGGAGGCCGTCGGCGACTGCTCGGTGGACCACTGCGTGCTCGACGCCGAATTCCTACAGGACGCGGGATTCGTTGTAGTGGCGCCCCATCCGTACTTTCCGCGACTGCGGCTCGAATTGGACAAAGGCCTGGGGTGGAAGGCCGAGGTCGAGGCGGCCCTGGAGCGCCTGCTGGAAAACGCGCAACTGCAGGAGCCGGTCGGGGCGGGGTCCGCGACGGGAAATGCGTTGCGGGGCGCCGAGATCGGTTAGGAGCCGCCGAGCCGGCTGGCCCGGTCCACGGAGAGTTCGTGGGCGAGCAGTTCGGCGAATGTGAACGTGCCCGTGGGCCGGTCGTTCTTGCCCAGCAGGTAGAGCCGCTTCACCGCGGCGAGGATGCCTTCGGCAATCGCGTCGCGCGTTTGGGTGGAGACCAGCATCGCACGGTCCTGGGGATTGGTGATGTAGCCGACGTCGACCTGCACTGTCGGCATCCGGGTCAGACGCAACAGATCCCACGTCCGGCCATGCGTCCGGCAATCCCGTAACCCGGTGCGGGCCACCACTTCTCGCTGGATGAAGTCCGCGAGATTGCGCCCGATCGTGGAGACCGAGCCGTGCGAGTTTCCGAAATGAAAGGACGCCACGCCGTTGGCCGACGGGCTGGGCTGGTTCTCGCAGCGCAAGCTGATCATCAGATCCGCCCCGACGTTGTTGGCCGTGGCGGCGCGTTCGGCATCCGACGGGCTGCGGTTCGCCGGCCGCGACAGGAAGGTCTCCATGCCGATGGCGGTCATCCGCCCCTCGAGCCGGCTTGCCAAGTCCCACAACACATCCGCTTCGCTGACCGGACCCGATGGGCCCTGCATCAGCTCGCCGCGGTCGGTGCCGCCGCGGCCCGGATCGATGATGATCCGCTTGCCCGACAACTTGGGTCCCGACCGGCGGACCAGCTCCTCCTCGCGGATCGCGTGCGGTGAGCCACCGGTGACGCGGGAGCTGAGAAAGTACAAGGAGCGCAACGTTTCTGGACCGCAGATACCGTCCGCGGCCAACCCGTACTCACGCTGGTAGGACATCAGCGCGTTGTGCGTCTGCAGGCCGAAGTGCCCGTCGACCAGGCCGGTGTAGAACCCGAGGTCCTGCAGGCGCGCCTGCAGGGTGGCCACGTCGTCCCCATACAGCGGGGCGCCGAACTGGTGATACAGCGTGCGCGCGCCCAGCCGGTAGGACGCCTCCTTCAGGGCGCGGTAGGTGGCCTCGCCAACAATGCCGTCGACCAACAGGCCGCGGTGCTGCTGGAAGGCCCGCACCGCCTGGTCGAGTTCGGCGTCGAAGACCTCGAGGGAAACGTGGCGGCCGGTGGTGAGGTCTTCCTCGGGGCTGTCCAGCAGCCCTAACGCCGCCAGCGTAGCCCGGATTTCGGTCACAGCCGCGCTGCGGTCACCACAGCGCAGCGCATCGCCGTATTCACGGCGCGGACTCGACATACCAAAGGCCCTCCGGGACACACTGACAGGCTCGCATCTGGGCGACAGCTACCGGATATTGTCGCAGACGCTTCGCCCATTCGGGAAAACCCCAGGCTGAACGCGGGGCGTGGTGTGGCGAATTTGGAACGAAATCAGCTGAGGTTGGGGACGGCGTCGGCGAGCTCGCGCAGCAGGGCCGCCTTGCCCTTGGCGCCCACGATCCGTTTCACCGGTTGGCCGTCTTTGAACAGGATCATGGTGGGGATCGAGACGACCTGGAAGTCCCGCGCGGTTACCGGGTTGGCGTCCACGTCGAGCTTGGCGACGGTGAGTTGCTCGCCGCGCTCACTGGCAATCTCTTCGAGCACCGGCGCGACCATCTTGCACGGCCCGCACCACGTCGCCCAAAAGTCAACCAGCACAGGCTTATTGCTGGACAACACCTCCGTGGAAAAGGAGGCGTCAGAGACTTCGATTGTGGCTCCGGCCTTTTCGGCGTCGGTCATTGAGGTGCTCCAATCATCTCGGTACTGCCCGGAAATTCGGTGGCGTCGCTTTGCGCGGCCGAGCTGGAATCCACGTGGTCGGCCAGCCAGCGTTCGGCGTCGATGGCCGCCGCGCAGCCGCTGCCGGCGGCCGTGATGGCTTGGCGGTAGGTGCGATCCACCAGATCCCCGGCGGCGAACACCCCCTCGATCGACGTGGCCGTGGTGCGGCCCTGCACCAGCACGTAGCCCTCGGGGTCGGTGTCAAGGACGTCGCGCACCAGTTCCGAGCGCGGGTCGTGGCCGATGGCCACGAACACTCCCGTGACGGGCAGGGTGGATTCCTCGCCGGTGACCGTGTCGCGCATCCGCAAACCCGTCACCGTCTGGTCCCCTTCGACGCCCAGCACGGCCTTGTTGGTCACGATGGTGATCTTCTCGTTGGCCCGGGCGCGTTCGAGCATGATGCGCGACGCGCGGAACTCGTCGCGGCGGTGCACCAAGGTGACGCTGCGCGCGAAGCGGGTCAAGAAAGTGGCTTCCTCCATCGCCGAGTCCCCACCGCCGATCACGGCAATGTCTTGATCTTTGAAGAAGAACCCGTCGCAGGTCGCGCACGAACTCACCCCGCGCCCCAGCAGTTCCTGCTCACCGGGCACCCCCAGATACCGCGCCGCCGCGCCCATGGCGAGGATGACCGCCCGCGCCCGGACGGTTTCGCCCTCGGCGGTGGTGACCGATTTGACCGGCCCGTCCAACGAGACGGATTCGACGTCTTCCATCCGCAGGTCGGCGCCGAAGCGCAGCGCCTGCTCGCGCATCTGATCCATCAGCTCCGGACCGGTGATGCCGTCACGAAAACCCGGGAAGTTCTCCACCTCGGTGGTCGTCATCAACGCGCCACCGAACGACGTGCCCTCGAAGACCACCGGCGCCAGCTGCGCCCGCGCCGCGTACAACGCCGCGGTGTATCCGGCAGGACCCGAACCAATGATGATCACGTCGTGCACAGTGTCGGCGGTCATAGATCCCTTTCAAACGATCGTCCCTGGATTCGTACAAACGCCAGCGTAGGCACGGCTGTTCCCGGGCGAGTCGGACAACCCATGGGACCACACTAGGGGCGGGGGACCTGGGTGCTGGCCAACAAGCCGGTATCGGCGGCGCTGCAGTTCAACGCGACCGCGTAGACCGCCAGGCTGTGGGGTGTGTCGCCCGGCACCACCAGCACGATCCCGGGGCGGGCGTTGATGTCGACCCGCCGCGCGCCCAGCACCTGGGTGGACGCCGGGTAGCCCAGGCCTGTGAGGCAGGAGGCGCGCCGCGTCGGGTCCGCGAGCGGGCCGTAATCGGGGCTCTGCCCGAGCAGGCCGAGGATTTCGTCCTGCGACAGCGGGATCGTCATCGGCGGCGTCGACACCGTGATGTGCTCGGCGGTGACCGGCGTGCTGGGGGCCGGCTCGGGCGCGTTGATCAGAGCCGCGGTGCCCACACCGACCGCGGCGAGCATCGCGCCGACGCCGACCACCCCGGCGGCCAGCCGCGCGGGACCGATCCGCGGCCGGGCCGAGTGGCCGGCCGGGCCGGCGTCTGCCGAATCCAGCGCCGCCGCGATCCGGGCGGTGACCTCCGGCGGGACGTCGGGCGCCGGGTCCGCCCCCAGCGTGGCGACGTCACAGCGCACGCGGTTCAGGGCGCGCAGGATCTGCTCCGCCTCCGGGTCATCGCGGACCCGCTGCCGCACGCGCGCCGCGGACTCGTCATCGAGCAGGCCGGCCTGCAGATCGGCGAGAAGCTCGACCGTCAGGGGCGGCTCGTCGGCCTCGTCGTCGGCTTCACTCATCCGCCCCAGTGTCCGTCATGCGCCGCTTGACGGCCATCGGCGGGTCGGGCGCGGCGTTCAGATAGCCGAGGAGTTCCGCGAGGCGCACCCGGGCCCGCGCGCAGCGACTCTTGACGGTGCCCTCGGCGACGCCCAGCAGCGCGGCGGTGTCGGCCACGGAGTAGCCCTGCATGTCGACGGCCACCACCGCCGCCCGCTGCTCGACCGGAAGCCGCATCAGGGCGCGTTGCACCACCATCGCGGTCTCGACCTGGGCAGTCCGATCCGCCACCGCGTAGACGTCCTCCAGCGGGGCGGTCGGGTGCGCCTTGATGCGGCGCAGCCGGTCCAGGCAGGCGTTGACGACGATGCGATGCAGCCAGCTGCCCACCGCGGCGTCATGCCGGAACGCGCCGGCGCCGCGGTGTGCCGAGAGCATCGCGTCCTGCAGCGCGTCCTCGGCGTCCTCGGCAGTGCGCGTGGTGAGCCGGGCCAGCCGGTGCAGCTGTCGTCGATGGCGAAGGAACAGCTCGCCGAAGGCGTGGCGGTCGCCGGCGACGTGTGCTGCCAGCAGCTCGGCGTCACTGCGTTCGCGCTGGATGTCTCGCCGGGAGCCCACGGCCGGACAGTAACCAATCGCCTGCGGGCGGGCACTTCACCACCGCGCGGATATGTTGAAGCGCCGTCAGGAGGCGGCCTGGACCGTGATCTCCGAGAATCCGGCCTGGCTCTTGCCGTTGGTCGTGCCCAGCGTCGAGATCCACACCAGCAGGTTCGACGTCGGCGCGCCGGCCCGGACCGGGATGACGTTGTGACCCGGCTTGAGCGTGAAGGCCGGCGCCAACACGGTGGTGTCTTTCAGCGACGACGGCGACGCCGTGGCCGACGAGCGGATCTCGACCTTCGTCCCGCTGCTGGGCGTGTCGATGCTGACCTGTCCGACCACCGTGGGGTTCGGCAGCTGCAGCATGAGGCCTTCGCCCTGCTTGAAGCTGGGGAACGGAACCGCGTCGGTGTAGACCTCGGTAGCCCAGGCGGTCGAGGGATCACCGTCGATCGCCTGCCCGGCCGTGTCCGCGTTGTCTGCGTCACCGTCGGGGGAGTAGACCGTCGCCTTGGTCGGCTTGACGACGCTACCGGCGGCCGCGGAACTACCGGTCGACGACGAGACGGACGACGACGGGCCGTTCAGCCCGAGCTCGTCCTTGTTGAGGCCGCCGCCGACGTTGCCGAAGATCTTGCTGACCACGGATGCCAACACCAGTAGCGCCACGATGATGACGGCGAGGCCGGCGCCCATGCCGATCAGCAGGTTGCGGCGCCGGCGCGCGAACGCCGCCTCGTCGTGCCCCGCGGACTCGCGGGCGGTGGCCGGCACGGGCGAATCGTCGATCGGGCCCAGCACCTCGGTCCGGTCGGCCACCGCGGTCGCTTGCTGCAACAAGTTCAAAAGCGTTGAGGCGCTGCGTATCCCGCCGTCCTCTTGAACCGCCCGGACCGCGACGGCCGAAATCTGGAAGGGGATTTCGCGGTCGATGACCATCGGTTCCACCGGTTGACCGGTCGAATCGCGTTCGGCCGGGGCGAGCCCGCTTCGCACGCTGGACTCCGTCAGCGGCCACCGGTTGACCAGCAGCGCGTAGAGCGCGGCACCGATGCCGCGGATGTCGCCCTGGGGGTTGGCGTCGGGCATGGTCGCGGGGTACGCGAGGACGACGTCGCCCTCGATGCTGACGCGCACCCGGCTCGGGTGATCGATCGACAACGCGACGCCGGCCCGGTGGGCCGCGTCGGCGGCCGCCGCCAACGACTGCATGGCCCGGACGGCGCCGACGGGCGACGGCGCGGTGTCCGCCACCTCCTGCAGCGAGCCACCCCGCACCCACTCGGACACCACCAGGCCGCCGTGGCCGCTGTGGACCACGTCGAGCACCCGGGCGATGCCCGGCTTGTCGATGCGGCTGAGCCGCAGGGTGCGGGACAGGATTTCCTGCAGCACCTCCTCGGGCAACGCCCCGTCGGGGTCGACGAAGGTCAGCGCCACCTGCCGGTCCAGCGCGGTGTCCAGCGCCTGCCAGAACTGCAGCGGCGGGGCGCCGCCGTGGAACACCAGCAGGCGATACCGCCCGCCGGCGATGCGGGCGCCGGGAACCAGGTGGACGTCGTCCGCTGGCGGGTCACCGCCGCGCTCCCGGGGCGGTTCGAACGGGGCGGGCCCGCGCCGCGATTCGGGCGCGACGTCACCGTTGCGCTGGTCGGCCTTGCGGGGCGTCGGCGGCGGGGATTCGCGGTCGGCGGGGATGTCGGGCTGGAAGTCGTCGGCAACCGGTCGTGGCAGCTCGGCGCCCGACGCGGCGCTGTCGACAGGGCGGTCGGTCACCTCCGGTCCTTTCGCTATCCGGGCTGGGGTTGCCCGCTCCGGAGATCTGCGCTGGATCGGCTCCTGGACCGCATTTACCCCAGGCGGGGACGAATTCCTCTGCTCAGGGTACGTGACCGACGATCCCTGCGGTGTTACCGGTTTGCGGGTGGCCGGCACGCGGCCGCCGAGACGCCGCCTGACGACGTCCAGCGCGGCCCGCGCCTCGGGGACATGAGCGCGGAGCATGACCGCGGCCATGATCGGCAGCATGATCAGCCCCAGGATCAGCAGGCGCAGCAGCGAGCCCGCGCCACCGCCGTGCGCGGTCAGCCGGTCGAGTCCCGTCAACCGGTCGGCCACATGGGCCACCAATCCGGCCAGCAGGGAGGCGGTGATCGTGACCAGGATCGTGCGCAGCTCGCCTTTGCCGATCAGGTGGCCGCCGGTCGGCAGCAGGGTATGCCGCAACAACAGGTAACCGATGATCGCGCCCGCCAGAAACCCGATGCCGTTCGCGAGCCCCAGATAACCGGCCACCAACTTCGGGTCATGGGTCAGGTGCGGGGCCAGCACCGAGCCCACGATCTTGACCGCGGTGATGACGAGGATGATCACGATCGGCGTCCAGGGCTGCTCGCGTGCGTAGAAGACGCGGAGCTGAAGCAGCACCAACCCGTACGGGATCAACGTGAACGCCGAGAGCGCGATCGCGGCGCCCAGGTAGCCGGCGTCGACCCCGCCGAAGTGGCCGTAGGCGAACAGCGCGCTGCCGATCGCGGGGCCGCCGACGGTCATGAACGCGACGATCGGGATCAGTGTGATCAGCGTCAGGCGCGTGGCCAGCGACAGGTCGGCGAGCACCGCCTTGGTGTCGTCGGCGGCGGCGTTGCGGCTCAGCCGCGGCATCACCACGGTCAACACCGTGACGCCGATCATGCCGAACGGCAGCATCAACACCAGCCAGGTGTAGTTGTAGATCGCGGGGCCCGACGCCGCCGCCGTGCTGGCGATCTGGTTGCCGACCACCAGGCCCAGCTGGCTGATCAACACGTAGAGCACCATCGCGGCGGCCATCGTGCCGAAGCGCTTGAGCCGCTCGTCGATTCCCCACAGCGGGCGCAGGTCGACGCGTTGGCGCCGTAGCGCCGCCAGCAGCACCGCGGTCTGCGCGAAGACGCCGAGCGTGGTGCCGATGCCGAGGACCAGTAGCTTGGTGTTGCCCATCCGAACGGGGTCGACCGACAGCTCGCCGGGCACCGCCGCGTACACCGCCAGCGTCACGAGGGCGACGACGTTGTTGACCACCGGCGCCCACGCCGTGGGCCCGAATACGTTGCGGGTGTTGAGGATTGCCATGAAGACCGACGTCAGCCCGTAGGCCAGGACCTGGGGGAGCAGCAGGTAGGCGAACGCGGTGGTCAGCGGCTCGTTGACCTGCGGGACGCGGCCGAGCATGAGCCGCACCAGCAGCGGCGCGGCGAGCACCGACAGCGCGGTCGCCAACACCAGCAGCGCCGTCGTCAGCGTGACCAGGCGCCGCACGAAGGCCGCGCCGCCGTCGGGGTCGCTCTGCTCGGCGCGGGCGAGCACCGGCACGAATATCGCGGTGAAGGTCGCCTCGAGGACAAGGGCGGCCACCAGGTTCGGCAGCTGGTTGGCCACCGAGAACGCGCTGGACAGCGCGGCGCCCAGGATCGCCGCCAGCAGAACTACCCGGGCGAAGCCGGTGAGCCGGCTGACCAGCGTGGCGAACGCCATCGCCCACGACCGCGACACCAGCGCGGCGTCGGACAGTTCGGGTCGCCGGCGATCGACGCCCGCGGGGACGGGGGGCAGGGGGCCGGTGGGC
>NZ_LZIZ01000240.1:0-3020 GCF_001666915.1 Mycobacterium sp. E3339
GACGTCGCGCGGGCCGCGCTGCAGCACGGCGCGCGCATCGTCAACGACGTGTCGGGGGGACGCGCCGATCCCGCGATGGCGCCGCTGGTCGCCGACGCCGGCGTGTCCTGGGTGCTGATGCACTGGCGGTCGGTGGCCGCCGACCGCCCGCATGCGGACACCCATTACGACGACGTGGTGGGCGAAGTGCGGGCCGAGCTGCTCGCCAGCGTCGACGCGGCGGTGGCCGCGGGCGTCGACCCCGCGAAGCTGGTGATCGACCCGGGCCTCGGGTTCGCCAAGACGGCTCAACACAATTGGGCGCTGCTCCGCGCGCTGCCCCAGTTGGTCGCCACCGGAATCCCGGTGCTCTTGGGCGCATCGCGGAAGCGGTTCCTCGGTACGTTGTTGGCCGGGCCGGACGGCTCGCCGCGACCGCCCCCCGGCCGCGAGACCGCCACCGCGGTGATCTCCGCGCTGGCGGCGCTATACGGGGCGTGGGGCGTTCGCGTGCACGACGTGCGGGCCACCGCCGACGCCCTCAAGGTGGTGGGGGCCTGGGCGCACACCGAAACATGGCGGGCCGGAGACGATGGCTGATCGAATCGAGTTGCGGGGGTTGACGATTCGTGGGCGGCACGGAGTCTTCGATCACGAGCGCGCCGACGGGCAGGACTTCGTCGTCGACATCACCGTGTGGATCGACCTCGCCGCGGCGGCCGCCAGCGACGAACTGGCCGACACGTACGACTACGCGGCCCTGGCCCAGCTCGCCGCCGAGGTGGTGGCCGGTCCGCCGCGCAACCTGATCGAAACCGTCGGGGGCGAAATCGCCGACGGGGTGATGGCAGACGGGCGGGTGCATGCCGTCGAGGTGGTGGTGCACAAGCCGCGGGCCCCCATCCCCCAGCAGTTCGACGACGTCGCGGTCGTGGTGCGCCGGTCTCGGCGTGGCGGCCGCGGTTCGGTGATCCCGGCGGAGCGGCGCCTATGACCTGGGTGGTGCTGTCCGTCGGCTCCAACTTGGGCGACCGCCTGGCGCGCCTGCAGTCGGTTGTCGACGGGCTGGGTGAGACGGTGCTCGCGGTGTCCCCCGTGTACGAGACCGACCCGTGGGGCCGGGTCGACCAGGCGCCGTTTCTCAACGCGGTGCTGATCGCCAACGACCCGGACTGCGACGGCCAGTGCTGGCTGCGCCGCGCCCAGGAGTTCGAGCGCGCGGCCGGGCGGGTGCGCGGCGAGCGCTGGGGGCCGCGCACCCTCGACGTCGACCTGATCGCCTGCTACGGCGAGACGGAGGTGATCTCCCGCGAGAACAACCTGACACTCCCGCACCCGCTGGCCCATTTGCGGGCCTTCGTCATGATCCCGTGGCTTGCCGTCGACCCGGATGCCCAACTGACGCTCGCCGACGGCCCGCGGCCCGTGGCGAGCCTGCTGGCCGAGCTCGAGCCGGCCGACCGGGACAGCGTCCGGTTGACCAGCCTGACGCTCCAGCGGGCGGCCGATCGGAAACCGGAAACCTGATGGGCCCAACCAGGAAACGTGACCTGACGGTCGCGGTGGTCGGCGCCGCGGTGGTGGGGTACCTGCTCGTGACGGCCCTGTACCGCTGGTTCCCGCCCATCACGGTGTGGACCGGCCTGTCGCTGCTGGCCGTGGCCGTCGGCGAAGCGCTGTGGGCCCGCTACGTGCGGGCCAAGATCGGCGACGGCGAGATCGGCGTCGGCCCCGGCTGGCTGCATCCGCTCGCCGTGGCCCGCAGCCTCGTGGTCGCCAAGGCGTCGGCCTGGGTGGGCGCGTTGATGCTGGGCTGGTGGGTGGGCGTGCTGGTGTACTTCCTGCCGCGGCGGTCCTGGCTGCGGGCGGCCGCCGAGGACACCACCGGGACCGTGGTCGCGGCCGTCAGCGCGCTGGCACTAGTCGCCGCCGCGCTATGGCTGCAGCATTGCTGCAAGTCGCCGCCGGATCAGACCGAGCACGGCGAAGGGGCGGAAAACTAGTCCGCTCACGCCCGCCCCCAAGCCGCCCGAGAATCGCCGGAGGAGGGCGACACGCGGATTGACCTCGCGCAGGTACAGTCAGGCCATGACCGTTCTGTCCCGCGGCGCCCGGGTTCGGCGCGGCGGCCGCAGGCCGGGGTGGGTGCTCTTGACCGCGTTGCTGGTCCTCGCGATGGGGGCCAGTTCCGCATTGGTTTTCACCAATCGGGTGGAACTTCTCAAGCTCGCTGTAATCCTGGCGCTGTGGGCCGCAGTCGCCGGTGCCTTCGTCTCGGTGCTGTACCGCCGCCAGAGCGACGCGGATCAGTCCCGCGTCCGCGACCTGAAGCTGGTGTACGACCTGCAGCTGGATCGGGAAATCTCGGCCCGCCGCGAGTACGAGCTGACCGTGGAGTCCCAGCTGCGCCGCGAGCTGGCCTCCGAGCTGCGCGCGCAGGCCGCAGACGACCTCGCCGAGCTGCGCGCGGAGTTGAGCGCGCTGCGCACCAGCCTGGAGATCCTGTTCGACACCGACCTCGCCCAGCGCCCGGCGCTGGAGACGCCCGAGGCCGAGGCGCCGCGCGAGCGCGCGTACAGCGAGTGGGACCGCAACGGCGAGACCCCCCGCGACGCGCCCTACGACTGGGTGGCCAGCGACCGGGTGGCCTCCGTCCCCCAGGAAAGCCGCGCCGACGAGACGGCGATCATCGACGTGCCCGAGGAACCGCTGCTGCCGCCGCGCCAGCCCGAGCCGCACCGCGAACGGGCCCCCTACCAGTACGAACCGCCGCCGGAGCCGGCCGCGCCGGCCCAGCCGGAGCCGTCCTACGTCACCGTCCCGCCGCAACCGGAACCGCGATTCGAACCCCCGCCACCCCCGCCGCAACCCGAGCCCGAGCCCCAGCCACAAGGTCAGGGTTGGCAGCCGGTGGGTGCGTCCGGATTGTGGTTGCCGCCCGGAACGCCGGGCAGCCATTGGGCCGGCTCCGACCAGACCGGCGCCCCGGCCGGCGAGACGCCGGGCCGGCGGCGGCGCGCCCGGCACTCCGCCGCCGGCGC
>NZ_LZIZ01000241.1:0-5959 GCF_001666915.1 Mycobacterium sp. E3339
CCCGTCGGTGGTCGCGACCAGCTTCTACGGCCAGCTCAACTGCTCGATCGTCAACGCCGCCGGTCAGCTGGTGGCCGCGTCGACCACGAACTCGAGCCTGGCGACCTGCCGGCGCTGAGTCCGATGGGTCGTCAGCTCAGGCCCAGCTCCTGCATCCGCCGGTCGTGGGTGTGCTGCAGCCGGTCGAAGAACGCGCTCAGCTGACCCAGGCTGCCCGCTCCCGACACCACGAGGTCGACCAGTTCGTCGTGGTCGGCCAGCAGGAACTGGGCCTGGGTGATCGCCTCACCGAACAGGCGACGCGACCACAGCGCCAGCCGGCTGCGCTGCTTGCCGCTGGCGGTCACCGCGGCGCGCACCTCGGCGACGACGAACTGTGAGTGCCCGGTCTCCGACAGCGCCGCGCGGACCACGTGGGCGATCTCGTCGGGCAGGCCGTCGGCGATCTCCAGGTACAGATCGGCGGCCAGCGCGTCGCCGACGTAGGTCTTCACCAGGGCCTCCAGCCACGTGCTGGGCATCGTCAGCCGGTGGTAGTTCTCCAGCGCCGAGACGTACTTCGACATCGCCGACACCACGTCGACGCCCCGGCTTTCCAGCGCGTCGCGCAGCAGCTCGTAGTGCTGCATCTCGGCGGCGGCCATGCTCGCCATCGAAATCCGTCCGCGCAGGTCAGGGGCCATCCGCGCCTCGTCGGTGAGCCGGTAGAACGCGGCGATCTCGCCGTAGGCCAAGACCGCGAACAACTCGTTGACGCCCGGGTGGTCGGCCGACAGCCGCGGGGCGGGCGAATCGTCCGCCCGGTCGGCTTCGAGGTCGGCTTCGGAGGGCTCGCAGGAGGGCCGGGTCATGGCAACACTCTAGTCGGCGGACCCGGCGCCAACTGGGTGCCAGCTGTCGACCAGCTATCATGGATGTAGATAGCGGCTGTATTTCTTTTTCCCGAGCCGCTATCGGCGAAATGTGCGTGCACAGCTGGCCCACCCAGATCGAGCAGGGGCCCGCGACTCGGCGACGTATTCGGAGTCGGAACTCGTGCGCGCGTGACCGCGACAGAGAAACACCGACACAAACCGATATGTCACCGAAAGGCTTACTACCCACGCATGAGCGCACTCACCGACACAACTGAAATGACTTTTGCCAATCTCGGCGTTCGCGACGAAATCGTCCGCGCCCTCGCGGAGAAGGGCATCGAGCGTCCCTTCGCGATCCAGGAACTCACCCTGCCGCTGGCCCTCGCCGGCGACGACCTGATCGGCCAGGCCCGCACCGGCATGGGCAAGACCTTCGCCTTCGGCGTGCCGCTGTTGAACCGCATCACGTCCGGAGCCGGCGTGCGGGAGCTCAACGGCACCCCCCGGGCCCTGATCGTGGTGCCCACCCGTGAGCTGTGCCTGCAGGTCCACGGTGACCTCGCCACCGCGGCGAAGTACCTCAAGGCCGATGGCGACCGTCCGCTGAGCGTCGTCTCGATCTACGGCGGTCGCCCCTACGAGCCGCAGATCGAGGCGCTGCGCGCCGGCGCCGACGTCGTCGTGGGCACCCCCGGCCGGCTGCTCGACCTCGCCCAGCAGGGCCACCTGCAGCTGGGCGGGCTGTCGGTCCTGGTGCTCGATGAGGCCGACGAGATGCTCGACCTGGGCTTCCTGCCCGACATCGAGCGCATCCTGCGCCAGATCCCCGAGGACCGGCAATCCATGCTCTTCTCGGCGACCATGCCCGGCCCGATCATCACGCTGGCCCGCACGTTCATGAACCAGCCCACCCACATTCGCGCGGAGGCGCCGCATTCGGCCGCCACGCACGACACCACCGAGCAGTTCGTCTACCGGGCCCACGCGCTGGACAAGGTGGAACTGGTGAGCCGGGTGCTGCAGGCCGAGGGCCGCGGCGCGACGATGATCTTCACCCGCACCAAGCGCACCGCGCAAAAGGTCGCCGACGAACTGGCCGAGCGCGGCTTCAAGGTCGGTGCCGTGCACGGCGACCTGGGGCAGATCGCCCGCGAGAAGGCGCTCAAGGCCTTCCGCAGCGGCGACATCGACGTGCTGGTCGCCACCGACGTGGCCGCGCGCGGCATCGACATCGACGACATCACCCACGTCATCAACTACCAGATTCCCGAGGACGAACAGGCCTACGTGCATCGCATCGGTCGGACCGGCCGCGCCGGAAAAACCGGTATCGCGGTCACCCTGGTGGACTGGGACGAGCTGCCCCGGTGGTCGATGATCGACAAGGCGCTGGGCCTGGAGAACCCCGAGCCCGCCGAGACCTACTCGAATTCGCCGCACCTCTACGAAGAGATGGGCATCCCCGCCGAGGCGCGCGGCAGCATCGGCACACCGAAGAAGCCGCAGGGCCAGCGCCGCACGAGCGAGCGTGACGGCCAGAAGGCCGAGCGGTCCGGCCGCGCCCGCTCGGGCGCACCGCGCCGCCGCACCCGCGGCGGCCAGCCGGTTTCCGGACATCCCGACGGGAACGCCGCGGCGGGCGGTTCCAACGGCGAAGCCGCGGCGGAGGGGTCCGGCAACTCCGGAAACGGCCGGCGTCGCCGTCGTCGCCGCAAGCCCGCCGAAGCCGGCGCGCCCGCCAACTGAGCCGCGCACCCACGGATGGTCAGACCCGAGCGCCGGACCAGGGGCGACGTCCTGGCCGCCGTGGCGATCGCGGTCGTGGTGGCCGCCGTCGCCGCGTTGATCTGGTGGACCAGCGACGCCCGGGCCACCATCAGCCGGCCCGCCGCCGTTCCCGCGCCCAACCCGACCCCGGCCCGGCAGGTGCCGACCACGCTCAAAGAGCTGTGGACCGCGGCCAGCCCGGCCACCACCGCACCCGTGACGGTGGGCGGGACCGTCGTCACCGGCGACGGCCACCGGGTCGACGGGCGGGACCCCGGCTCGGGCAAGTCCCTGTGGAGCTATGAGCGGGACGGCGGCCTGTGCGGGGTGTCCTGGATCTACCACTACGCGGTCGCCGTCTATTCCGACGACCGCGGGTGTGGGCAGGTGAGCACGCTCGACGGCGCAACGGGGCGTCGCGGGCCCGCCCGCAGCGGCTACGCCGACCAGCACGTCCAGCTGTCCTCCGACGGCACGACGGTGCTGTCGGCCGGCGACACCCGCCTGGAGCTGTGGCGCTCGGACATGGTCCGGATGGTGGCCTACGGCGAGACCGACGCACGGGTGAAGCCCTCGGCACGCGGTCTGCACTCCGGCTGCAAGCTGGTCTCGGCGGCCGCCAGCTCGTCGGCGGTGTCGGTGCTGGAGGCCTGCGTGAACCAGGCCGACCTGCGGCTGGTGCTGCTGCGGCCGGGCAAGGATGACGACGAGCCCCAGCAGCGGGTGGTGGCGGAACCCGGGATCGCGGCGGACTCCGGCGCGCGGGTGCTCACCGTGTGGGAGAACAACACCGCGGTTTACCTGCCCTCGCCGCGGCCCCGGGTGGACGTGGTCGACGAGACCGGCACCACCGTGTCGAGCACCCTGCTACCCAAGCCGCCGTCGAGCCCAGGGGCGGTCTCGCACGCGGGCAGCCTGATCACCTGGTGGACCGGCGATTCCGTGCTGGCGTTCGACACCGGCAATCTGACGTTGCGCTACACCATCGCCGCCGGCGACACGACCGTGCCGCTGGGGCCGGGCGCGATGATGGCGGGCCGCCTGCTGGTGCCGGTCACGGGCGCGATCGGCGTCTACGACCCGCTCAGCGGCGCCCCCGAGCGCTACCTCACCGTGAACCGGGCGCCGAGCCCGCCGGGGCGCGCGGTCGTTCCGGCCGTCGCGGGATCCCGGGTGTTCGAGCAGCGCGGCGACACCGTGGTGGCCCTGGGCTGATATCGCGTCGGCCGAGCAGACGCAAAATCGCATGAAAGCGCCTGTCGGCGTGCGAGTTTGCGGCTGCTCGCCCCAACCGCTAGACCTCGACGGCGAACGTCGGCAGGGGCTTGCCGGTCTTCCAGTGCTTGAGCAACGCCTTCGCCAACTCGCCGTAGGCCGACGCGCCCTTGTTCTTGCGCCCGGCCATCACCGACGAACCCGAGGCGCTGGCCTCGGCGAACCGCACGGTGCGCGGGATCGGCGGGGCCAGCACCGGCATGTTGTAGCGGTCGGCGACGTCGGCCAGCACGTCGCGGGTGTGCGTGGTCCGCGAGTCGTACAGCGTCGGCAACGCGCCGAGCAACCGCAGGTCGGGGTTGGTGATCTGCTGGACGTCGGCGACCGTGCGCAGGAACTGGCCAACGCCCCGGTGGGCGAGCGTCTCGCACTGCAGCGGCACGATCACCTCGTCAGCGGCGGTCAACCCGTTGAGGGTGAGCACCCCCAGCGACGGCGGGCAGTCGATGATGACCACGTCGAAGTCGTCGGCGACCTTGGCCAGCGCACGCTTGAGCGCGTATTCGCGGCCGGCGCGCATCAGCAGCATCGCCTCGGCGCCCGCCAGGTCGATGTTGGCCGGCAGCAGCGTCATGCCCTCGATCGTGGTGACCAGCGCCGCATTGGGCTCGACCTCGCCCAGCAGCACCTCGTGCACCGACACCGGGAGTTTGTCGGGATCCTGGCCGAGCGAAAACGTCAGGCAGCCCTGCGGATCCAGGTCCACCAACAGCACCCGGTTTCCCTCGTCCACCATCGCCGCGCCCAGCGAGGCAACGGTCGTCGTCTTGGCGACGCCGCCCTTCTGGTTGGCCACGGCCAATACCCGGGTCTTAGTCACCAGCGCCCGCCCCTCCTTGTTGCCACGGTCACAGTGCCCATCCTGGCATGTTCGATCGCCGCGTGCTGCGGCCGACGGGCCCGGCATGTCGTCCGGCAGAATCGGTCGATATGGGCCTGCACAATCACCGATTGGTATTGCTCCGCCACGGCGAGACCGAGTGGTCGAAATCCGGCCAGCACACGGGCCGCACCGACCTGGAGCTCACGGACACCGGCCGCGTCCAGGCCGAGCTCGCCGGCCGCGTCCTGCGCGAACTCAACCTCACCGATCCGCTGGTGGTCAGCAGCCCGCGCATCCGCGCGCTGACGACGGCCAAGTTGGCCGGGCTCGACGTCGACGAGGTCTCTCCCCTGCTGGCCGAATGGGATTACGGCGCATACGAGGGCCTGACCACCCCGCAGATCCACGAATCGGATCCCGATTGGCTGGTGTGGACGCACGGCTGCCCCGGCGGCGAGAGCGTGGCGCAGGTCAGCGACCGCGCAGATCGGGCCGTCGCGTTCGCGCTGGAGCACATGAGCGACCGGGATGTGGTGTTCGTCGGGCACAGTCACTTCTCCCGCTCGGTCATCACGCGCTGGGTGGAGCTGCCGCTGGTTGAAGGCAGCCGGTTTTGGATGCTGGCCGGCTCCATCGCGGTGTGCGGTTTCGAGCACGGGGTGCGCCAACTCGCCGCGCTCGGGTTGACCAGCCAGCCGCAGGCCATCAAACCGGGGTGAGTATCCAGCCGCCGTTCGCACTGTGCGGACCGAACCAGACCCTGGTCGCCGAGGGCGTGCGGGAGCGTTACCGCGACGTGGCGGCCGCCCAGGACGCGCTGCGTTCTGGATCTGCGCCAATAGTGTTGGGCGCGTTGCCGTTTGACGTGGATCGCCCCGCGGCGCTGCTGACACCCGACACCGTGCGCCGCACCGCCGCGCCGCCGGACTGGCCGACCGGGCCGCTGCCGTCGGTGCGGATCGCCGCCGCCGACCCGTCGCCGGCCGACTACCGCCGCCGCATCAGCCGGGCCCGCGACCAGCTCGTCGCGCCCGACGGCCCGCTGAGCAAGGTGGTGCTGTCCCGCGCGCTACGGCTGGTCGCCGACGCTCCCCTGGACGCCCGCGTCATCCTGCGCCGGCTCGTCGCGGCGGACCCGGCCGCCTACGGCTACCTGGTGGACCTGACCGCCGCCGGCGGCGACTACGCCGGCGCGGCGCTGGTCGGCGCCAGCCCGGAGCTGCTGGTGGCGCGGTCC
>NZ_LZIZ01000242.1:0-701 GCF_001666915.1 Mycobacterium sp. E3339
CCGGCCGCCGCTCCGGCGGGATTGGTGGTTGGCGGCGCGACCGCCATCGGCGCCAACATGGCCGCCGCCGCCGAGGACCCCGCGTAGGCGTACATGGCAACGGCGTCCTGTGCCCACATCTGGCCGTACTGCGCCTCGGTGGCCGCGATCGCCGCCGCGTTTTGGCCCAGGAAGTTGGTCGCCACCAGCATCATCAGCAAGCCCCGGTTCGCGGCGATCATCGGCGGCGGCACGGTGGCCGCAAACGCCGCCTCGTGCGCGGCCGCGGCCGCGGCGGCTTGCATCCCCGCCTGCTCGGCCTGCGCGGCGGTGGCGTGCATCCAGGCCACGTAGGGAGCGGCGGCGGCGGCCATCGACGCCGACGACGGACCCTGCCAGCCGGCATCGGTCAGATCCACGATCGCGGTCCCGTACGCCGTCGCGGCCGAACGCAGCTCGGCCGCCAGACCCTCCCAGGCCATCGCCGCCGCGAGCAGGGACGCGGGCCCTGGCCCCGCGTACATCAGGCCGGAATTGATCTCCGGGGGCATCGCACCGAAATCCATCACTACATTCCTTTCTTGCTAACCCAGCACCGGCAGTGGCTTCGGGCCGGCGAACGCTTTGACCACCGGCTCCGCGTGGACGATGTGCTCGGCCGGCAGGTGCGCGGGCAGCACCTTCTCGGCGGGCAGGGCGGCCGCGAACTGGGCTGGCGCGGT
>NZ_LZIZ01000243.1:0-1147 GCF_001666915.1 Mycobacterium sp. E3339
ACGGTCTGGGCGTGCACCTCAAAGCGGCCCGCCATCGCCCGCATCTCGTGCGGGTCGGTCATAAAACGAGTTGCCATCTGGCCTGTCTCCTTAATACGTAATTACTCAGATACCTGCTGTGGTTTACGACGATGGCCGGACCGGTTACGCGCTGGCGAACCGCCGAGCCGAATCAAAAAGGATGATCCCCCCTTCCCGTCAGCCGGCGGCCACCGGTCGCAGTGACACGGTGAGACGGACGTCAAACCCGAACCACGGCGTTTGAGTTGTCCGGCCGTCAGCCCCCGAGATCATCGGTAGCTCGGCGGTGAGGTGGGTGCTCACGTCGTAGACGTCCAGTCCCCGAGCCACAACCGCCAGTCCGATCAGCCCGCAGCAGCTGCGTTGATTGCCTCGGTCGCAGCGTACGAGCCAGAACTTGTGGTGAGCGTGTTCACGAACGCCTCGTGAATGGCGGCGGCCTGCGCGCTGACCGCCTGGTACATCTGCGCGTGCGCTGCGAACTGCGCCGCCGTCAGCGCCGACACCTCGTCGGCAGCAGCGGGCACAACCCCGGTCGTGGGGGCCGCAGCAGCCGCGTTCTGTGCGCTCAGCGTTGAGCCGATGGCCTGCAGGTTTCCGGCCGCCGCAGCCAGAGCCTCGGGCTGTGTGGTCACGAACGACATACTTGGTTCCCTCCTAAGATCAATCCCCGACTCTGCAGAGACTAGATGACGGCGGCCCCTGAAGCGCTTCCGGAAGCCGCCTGTTTGCAACTGTTCACGTGGCAGTACGACGAATTCATTTTTGGTAACGCCACAGTAACAGCGTCTGGGCGGGAGCGCAGCACCTTACACCATGGTCACAGCAAACCGTGACCGTCCCGCGTCCCAAAGGTGCTGGTAGGCCTCTCGCGCGGCGCTTTCCCAGGGCAGGCCCGCTAAAAATCTCATTGCCCATTATCTCCCCCCCGCCGGCCAGCAACGGGTGGACGGGCTCGCGACGCGCCTCCGCGAGGCGTCGGCCCCGGCCGCTCTCAACGCCGAGCGCACCCACTTTGTTAACCCCCCGTTCGAACGATCGAAAGCCGTTATCCGGCGAAGGGGGGTCGGGCCATGACGGTGGGGCGGAATCCGTATCGGGGGCCGGCACCGGCGTGGGTGCCGCT
>NZ_LZIZ01000244.1:0-67258 GCF_001666915.1 Mycobacterium sp. E3339
CGAATTGGCCTACCACTACTTCGAATGCGCGTGGGCGGGCAACGCGGCAAAGGCGGTCGAATACTGCCGGCGCGCGGCCGACCAGGCGATGGCGCGCCTCGCCTACGAAGGCGCCGCCGACCTTTACGACCGCGCGCTGCACGCGCTGGAAGAGATCGACGACGAGCTGCCCGACCGCGACGAACAGGTTGCCGCGCTGCTGATCACGCGCTGCGAAGCCCTGCTGGCCGCCGGCGACGTGACTTCGGCGGCCAACGCCGTCACCCAATTACAAACGGACACAGTCGGTTCACCCCACCTTGCGGCCTGGGCGACATGCTTCGACGGCCAACTCTCGATGCTGATCCATCCGGAACGACTCGACGAGGTCGAGGCGGCGGTTGGCGCCGCCGCCGACAAACTGGCGGAACTGGGCGACGCGGCCGGAGAAGCCAAGGCGCACACCGTTCGTGCCGGATGCCTCGCCCGGCTCGGGCGAATCGGCGACTGCGAGATCGCCCTCGACGAGGCCCTCACGGCCGCGCGGCGCGCGCGTGAACACCGCCGGGTGAACGCGGTGCTGGCTAACGCACCCCTGGCCGCGTTGTGGGGCCCGAACCCCGTACCGCGCGCGGGCGGCCGGTGTCTGGACGTGGTGCGGCTGCTCCGGATCACCACCGACTCGCCGGCGGTCGAGGCGACGTCGACGCGCTGCCAGGCGGTGCTGGAGGCTTTCCGGGGACGGGCCGCGGCCGCGCGACGAATGATCGACTCGGCCCGTCGCACCGTGAGCGAGCTCGGGCTGCGCCATGCCCTGATGGAGGTCGAGCAGTTCGCCGGGATCGTGGAGTTGGTCGTAGACGAGCCGCCGGCGGCCGAGCCCCATTTGCGCAAGGCCTACAACGGCTTTCGCCGCATGGGCCTCGACGCCGACACCGCCGAAACCGCGGCGCTGCTGGGCCGCACGTGCCTCGCGCTCGGCAACGATGACGAGGCGGCCGAATTGTGCGCCGAGAGTGAGCGTCTCGCCGGCCACGCGCTGAAGGCGTCGATCGCCTGGCGCACGCTTCGGGCGCGGCTGCTGTCGCGGCGGGGCGATCACGACGCCGCACGGCGGGTCGCCGAGGAGGCCGTGGCGCTGGCCGAGCGCACCGACGCGTTGGTGGATCACGGCGACGCGTGCCTTTCGCTGGCAACGGTTTTGAGCGCGGTCGGCGACGTTGCGGGTGCGCGGGCCGCCGCCGAGCGCGCCGTCGAGTTGTACGAACGGAAAGGTGCCGGCGCGCTGGCGGAGAGGGCGCGGTTGGTTCTGGGGGCCGGACCACCCGCCGAGGCGGCTCGGTCCGAACCCGCGGTTGTCGAGCCCGAAAATGCTTGCGTGCGAGTGGGTCAACGCGTGATGGCCGCCGTCGATAGCGGGGCCTGGGAGGAGTTCGAGCAGCTTTTTGCACCGGATGCGCGTCTCGAGAGCCGCCGGAAGATCGTGGGTTTCACACCGACCGACCTTCCGCCGGACTGGGTGCATCAGAACAGGCTCAATCTCGAGATGACCGGCATGCGCGTCACCGCACAGGTTCTCGCGGTGCGGGGCGATAACCTGGCGCTCAGTCGGTTGGTGTCGGGCACTTCCGACGCGAGCCCTGGGGCGCCGCGCGACGAATTGCTCCAGGTCTACGGGATCAACGAGTCGGGTCTGATCGCGCTGCAGATATGGTTCGACGTCGACGACCTCGACGCAGCAATGGCCGAGCTTGACGCCCAATTCGAGGCGAAGGCCCCGATTCCGCGGCGATTGGAAAACACGGCAACGCGCGTATTCGAGGACGAGTGGAAGCACTTCGCGGCCCGCGACTGGCGCGCCATGGCTGAACTCGTGGCCGATGACTATGTCGGCATAGATCACCGACGGGTCGTCAGTGCCGAGACACAACACAGTCGCGATGAGGTGGTCAGAGACTTGCAGGCGGCCGCCGAAGTCGGTTTCACGATCTCGATGGTGGGAGCCGTCGCGATCCGCGGCAACCGACTTGTGCTCGCCCGCGTTCGCGCTTCCGGCCGCGACCCCGGGGCCATTGAAAACGACGCCCTCAACGTCGTCGAGATCGACGACGACAACCGGATCGCAAACGTCGTCACGTTCGACCTCGAAGACATCGAGTCCGCGGTCAACGAGCTCGACGCGCGCTTTGTTGCCGGTGAAGGCGCCGCGTACGCCCGCACGTGGTCGGTAGTAACCGGGGCTCTCACGGCCCACAATCGACGCGAACTGCCGGCCGCAACACCGGATGCGGTGACTATCGACCACCGTCGGGTGGCGACATTTGCGCCCGGTGAGGGTCTGGAATACATCCGTGCAGGCTGGGATCTCGACCAACAGCTCGACATCTATGTCGAAACAGAGCATCGCCTCAACGACCGCGGCGCCGTTTTCACGTGGGCGGGACATGGAACGTCACGCGACGGCTTCACGGCGGAATGGCGCGGGGTCGACCTGATGCTGGTCGACGACGAAATGATCAGTCGAGTAGAGGTTTTCGAAGAGACGGACCTCGACGCCGCGATCGAAAAGTTCGACAAGCTCAGTCGGTCTGCACCACGGCTGGAAAACGCCGCCAGCCAAACCTACGAGCGCCTGATGCGTTTGTTGGCGGCCCACGACTGGGACGCTATCACCGCAATAGTGGCCGACGATTTGTTCTACAACGACCGCAGGCGCGTGGTGAACGCCGGTTTGCGACATGGGCGCCGTGCGGGGATCGAAGACGTGCGGGCGTTGGTCGACGTCGGCTTCTCGCTGACGATCGTCCAGGTTCCAGCGACCCGGGGCGCGTTCCTCGCGCTCTTGCGTATGCGCGCGTCGGGCAGCGACCCCGAGACGATCCAAAACGACGCCTTCAATATCATCGAGGTCGACGCTGAAGGGCGGATCGCGGCGGTCATTGTGTTGGACCTCGAGGACTTCGACGCCGCCATCGCAGAGCTCGACGCGCGCTACCTCGCAGGCGAAGCCGCCGCCCAGGGGAACGTCTTGCGGTCCGTAATGGACACGATTGGGGAGCTCAATCGTCACGAGCCGGGACCGATGCTTGGGCGACTTGCGTTCACCGATCATCGACGCGTCCCGTTTGGGTCGGCGGAACACTACGGGCGAGCGATCCAGGAGCTATGGACACTTGTGCCCGACGCCCGTTATTGGATGAAGGCCATACATGCGCTCGAGGCCCACGGTCTCGTCGCCACCCTCGTCATCGAAGGCACCGACGCACACGGGAACGAATTGCAGTGGGGTCGAACCTTTTTGTTCCTTTCCGACGGTCCCCGGGTGGAGGTTTACGAAGAAGACGATGTCGACGCCGCGCTTGCTAGCTTCGACCAGCTGAGCCAACCGGCATTGGAGCTCGAGAATGCGGCAAGCCAAATGCACAAGCGCCTGGAATCCGTCTTTGCGGCCCGTGATTGGGACACGATGTCCGCCGTTATGGCCGACGAAATCCGCCTTGACGACCGTCGCCGAACGGTGAATTCCGGTATACGAGAGGGCCGTGCGGCCATTCTTGAAGAGATGTCGGCAACGGTCCGGATCGGCGTCAAGACCATGACGTCTGATGTCATCGCCGTCCGAGGTGACCGCCTGGCACTGTGCCGTAGCCAAACCTGGGGTCGCGACACGGGGCCGGAGGCATTCCACACCGATGTCTTCGACGTCTTCGAGCTCAACGCCGCCGGGAAGGTGTCGGCGCGAATCGTGTTTGACCTTGACGACTTTGACGCCGCCATTGCGGAGCTCGACGCGCGCTATCTCGCCGGCGACGCGGCCGCCCACGCACACACCTGGTCCCTGCTCACCGAGGCCTTCGCGGTGCTGAACCGGCGGGAAATCCCGCCCGTGACGCCAGACTGGACGAGCATCGACCACCGACGACTCGCCTCAATCGGTTCGGGTGATCTGGGCGCATATTTGGTTGCTAGCTGGGAACTCTCGCCACAGTCCCGAATCTACATGGCGGCCGTGCACCGGTTGAGCAACCTTGGTGCGGTGGTTACACACGTGGCCATTGGCACCTCGCCGGAGGGTTTCGACGCGGAGTGGCAGGTCGTTGACGTTGTAATGTTTGACGGCGACCGGATCAGCCGCACAGAGCTTTTCGACGAAACCGACGTCGATGCCGCGATCGCGCGGTTCGAACAATTGCACTCTAAGGCGGCACGGCTCGCAAATGCGGCCAGCCAAGCGGACCAACAATTCTGGGTCTGCTTCGCAGCCCGCAACTGGACTGCCATGGCAGAGTTGCTCACCAGCGACGTGCGCACGGAAGATCGCCGGCGAATCGTGAACGCGGGGGTCTTGCACGGCCGAGAAGTCCATATCGAAAACATGCGCGCCCTCGCCCAAATCGGTGCATACATCACGTCAGTCGGCATCGCGACCCGCGGGAAGCGGCTCACCCTTCGTCATATTCGGTCCGCGAACCAGGACCTGCGTCACGGAGAGTTTGGCAGCGAACTGCTGTACCTCATCGAGGTCAATGCGGAAGATCAGATAGCGGCGGGGGTCTTCTTCGACCCCGACGACTTTGACGCCGCAATCGCCGAACTCGACGCGCGGTACCTCGCCAGCGAAGCGGCGGCACACGCGCAGATCTGGTCGGCCATCACGCGCAGCTTTGAATCGATCAATCGGCGCGAAATGCCCGCGACGACATCGGATTGGGTGAACATCGACCACCGGCGCGGTACGTCGATAGCACCCGGTGAAATGGCTGCGTTGATGGGCGCCGCATGGAGTTCGGAGTCTGATCTGAGGTGCTTCATCGAATGGGTGCACCGTCTGAACGATCGCGGTGTCGTCATCACGCACGTCGCACATGAGACCTCGCGAGAAGGATTCCACGCCGAATGGCGGGTGATCAGCGTGATCACGGTCGAGGGCGACCTGATCAACCGCACCGAAGTATTCGACGAGGCAAGCCTGGCCGCCGCGATCGCGAGGTTCGATCAGCTGAACCGACCCACGCCCCGGTTGGAGAACGCGGCTAGCCGCGTCGGTAAGCGGTACCTGGCCCGCTTCGCGGCGGCCGATTGGGACGCCATGGCCGAGATGCTGGCCGAAGACTTCACCAACGACGATCGCCGTCGGGTGGTGGGCTCGGGAATCCAACAGGGTCGCGATGCCCAAATCGCGGACATGCAGACGGTCGGCGACCTGTGGACGCGAAACGTGACGCCGATTGTAATGGCGATACGCGGAGAGCGCCTTGCGCTCATGCGTCTGTGCTTTGCGGACCAGAAGCAAGGGCCGGATGCGTTCCTCACGGAGGCGCTCGGGGTCCTTGAGATCAATGCCGACGACCGAATCGTCGCGGCCGTCTTCTTCGACGACGTCACGGCCGCCTTCGAGGAGCTCGAAACTCGCTATCTCGCCGGTGAGGCGGCCGCCCATGCCAGCGCGTGGTCGGTGATCACCGCGATTTACCGGATGTTCAACCACCATGAACTGCCCACGGCGGATTGGGCGATCGTCGACCACCGGCGGGGCACGCCATTCGCGTCCGGCGAGCTGACCCCGGCTCTGCAGAACTTCTTCGATCTCACGCCGGAATTCCGGGTCGACATCGAAACAGTGCACCGACTCGACACCGTCGGAGCAGTGGTCACCATCGATTCGCAAGGATCGTCACACGACGGCCTGGCCGTCGAGTGGCGCATGATTCAACTTCTCACCGTTGAAGGAGATCGACTCACCCGGTGTGAACTCTTCGACGAGACAGACTTGGACGCCGCGATCGAGAGATTCGAACAACTTCACCGTCCGACGGTGCGGCGGGAGAATAAGGCGACACGAGTTGCTGACCGCTTCTTCGCAAATGTCCAGGCCCGCGATTGGACAGCGATAGCCCAGACCATGGCCGACGACGCCTGCGTCGACGATCGCCGTCGCGTGGTTAATGGCGGGCGTTGGGATGGTCGCGATGTCGTGATCGCAAATATCCGCGCGATCGGCGTAGGTGGGGCCAACATCGCATGGTCCGTGATCGCGATCCGCGGTGAGCGCCTGGCCCTGACCCGTATCAGTTCCTCCAACCTCGGCCTGACGCATGGAGAGTTCGAGAACGCAATGCTCGGCATCGCAGAGATCGATGCTGACGACCGAATGAAGGCTCAGGTCCTGTTCGACGCCCACGACGTCGAGGCGGCTTTTGCCGAGCTCGAGGCGCGGTACATCGTCGGAGAGGCAGCTGGGTCTTCCCGCGCTTGGTCGGTCATCGCAGAGGCGTATGCCGCGGTCAATCGTGGCGAGCTACCGTCGACGACGCCGGACTGGACCAACATCGACCACCGACGGGGAATAGCGTTCCCACCGGGCAATTTGGAGGCGTACCTCGAAGCCTCACGGGACCTGCTCGCTCCGGGGCTCAACGCCTACATCGAAATCGTGCATCGGTTGACTGACATCGGTGCGGTAGTCACTCGGATGATAGAAGGGACGTCGAGCGACGGCTTCCAGGCCGAGTGGCGAGAGATCGGCATCTCAATTGTCGAGGGTGATTTGATCAGCCGCTCCGAGATCTTCGATGAAACCGACCTCGACGCCGCACTCGCCCGGTTCGAAGAACTGCAACCGCGGGCGCGGCGCCTGGACAATGCGGCAACCCAAGTGAGTGAACGGTTTTGGAGCTCCCTAAAGACGCGAGATTGGGCAGCGATGGCCGAGATACTCGCCGAGAACGTCGTATCGCATGACAACCGCCGGGTTGTCAACTCCGGTGAACTGCGCGGGCGAGATCTGAACCTCGCAAACGTGCGGGCCGTCGCCGAGGTCGGTTTCGAGGGTGTTGACTCGACCCTCCTCGCGATTCGTGGGCAACGGCTTGCCCTCTTCCGCATTCGGTCCTCCGCCCACGGGCTCGAGCCCGGTGAGATCAGTGCGGACATGATCGGCGTCGTGGAGATCGACGGGGACAACCGGATGATCGTTCACTCCATATTCGACGCCGACGACTTCGACGCCGCTTTCGCGGAACTCGAAGCCCGGTACATCGCCGGCGAAGCGGCTACCCATGCGCGCGTGTGGTCGCTGGTCACGCAAGGACACGCCCAATTCAATCGGCACGAGCCTCCCGCAATGACGCCGGACGTGGTTTACGTCGACCACCGTCGGGGCGTGACAATCGAGGGTGCCGACCTTGCCGCATCCGTTCGCGCCGGGTGGGACCTTCTCCCGCAGGTGCACGCCTACGTAGAAACCGTGCATCGAGTGACCGAATTGGGGGCCGTCGCAACCCAAGTGGTCACAGCGACCTCAAAAGAGGGCTTCGACGCCGAGTGGCAGATGATCACCATTTTCACCTTCGAAGGCGACCGGCTCAGCCGATACGAAGTCTTTGACGAGACGGAGCTCGAAGCCGCACTCGCCCGCTTCGACGAGCTCAGCCGGCAGACTCGGCGGCTTGAGAACAAAGCAACCCGTGCGGAAGACCGCTTCTTTGCGTACTACAAGGCTCGCGACTGGGCGGCGCTCGCCGATACCCTGACCGCGGCCAGTGTCATCGAGAATCGAGTGCGCGTAGTTAACACTGGGCTCTGGAAGGGGCGCGATGTCGTGATCGCGAACTTGCAGGCCCTGGCCGATGCCGTGGCGAACGCTACGTCGGCAGTGGTGGCGGTCCGCGGGGAACGCCTCGGCCTCAGTCTCCTGCGTTATCCGAACAGCGATTCCCGGTACGGGGAGTTTGACTCTGAACAGCTCATCATCACTGAGCTCGGCGCCTCCGATAGGATTGCGGCGCAAATCGTATTTGATCCCGGCGAAATCGACGCCGCCTTTGTCGAACTCGAAAGTCGTTACCTCGCAGGCGAAGCGGCCGACCACGCGCACACTTGGTCGCTGATGGTCGAGGCCTATGCCACCCTCAACCGGCACGAGATACCCACTATCTCAACGGACTTCGTCAACATGGACCACCGACGCGGGATCACGTTCGAACCAGGCAACATCGTCAGGTACGTCCAGGCCACCTGGGAGATCGCGCCCGACCTCAAAATGTATATCGAGACGGTGCATCGGCTGACGAACGTCGGAGCGGTCATTACGCACAGCGGATATGGGACCTCTCACGAGGGTTTCGACGCGGAGTGGCGCGAGACCATTTTGTACACGTTCAACGACGGCCTGATGAACCGCTGCGAGATGTTCGACGAAGAAGACCTCGACGCCGCGCTCGCGCGCTTCGAGGAGCTGCAACCCGATGCTCGGCGGCTGGAAAACGCGGCAACCCTTGCCGATCAACAGTTCTGGGGGTACATCGCGGCAGGTGACTGGACCGCCCTGGGGACTATCCTGGCTGATGACGTGGCCAATGACGACCGCCGGCGGACCGTGAACGCCGGCATTCGGCGAGGTCGAGATTCCGATGTCGCCAACATGCGAAGCCTTTCCGAGATCGGGGTCACCCACGTCACATCGACCGTCATTGCGACCCGCGGCGAACGACTTCTCCTCAGACGTACGCGATTCTCTCTGGACGAAGGGCCCGAAGACTTCAACGTCGAGCTGCTCTGCGTCGTCGAACTCGACGCCGCAAATCGGATTGCGACCCGCGTCCTGTTCGACCCCGATGACATGGACGCCGCCTTCGAAGAACTCGATGCGCGGTACCTCGCCGGTGAGGCGGCCGCCCACGGGCGGACGTGGGAGATCATCGCGGGTTCTTATGCTTCGATGAACCGGCGCGAGCTGTTTCCGACGACACCGGATTGGGTGAACGTCGATCACCGACGACCCGGGATGTTCGAGGAAGGTGGCCTAAACGCATCCCTGCGTTCGCTGTGGCAGTTGACCTCAGACCTGACCTTCCGGATAGTGGCCGTGCATCGCTTGACTGATGCGGGCATGGTTTGCTCCCATGTGGCCCAGGGTGTTTCACACGACGGCTTTGACGCCGAGTGGCGAGGGATTGAGGTCCAGACCATCGAGGGTGATCGGATTAATCGCTGCGAAATCTTCGACCAAGACGACCTCGACACTGCGCTGGCGCGGTTCGACGAGATCACCGCGGCCAGGCCCGTCGGTGACTGATACAGTCCCGCAACAACAACCGCTCTATCTCTTGGCGGACAGCCAGCTGCTCTTCTGGAGACGGCGGGACCGGCTGATCCTCGATGCAGCCCTCGATGGACTATCCTGCGGCACAACGGTTACCGCGGCCTACATCGGTGCCTCCAACGGAGATCGTCCGGAGTACTACGAAATCTTCGAGGCGGCGATGGATGCCGTCGGCATCACCGACCGGCGCATGATCACCTCGTCATTCGGCCCGCAAGACCGCGCCTACCTCGAGAACGCCGCGTTGATCGTCCTCGCTGGCGGCGACGTGCGTCTCGGCTGGAACACCATCGAAAAGACGGGGATGAAGGAGGTGATTCTGGACCGGCACGCCAAAGGGGCAGTCCTGGTGGGCATTTCGGCCGGAGCGGTCCAGCTCGGACGCTACGCAATTGTCGATCCGCCGGAATCCGCCGTGCCCGAGCGGCTCGATGGGTTCGACCTCGTCCCCATGGCCATCGACGTGCACGACGAGCGGGCCGGGTGGGGACGGCTGTCGCGGACCATTGAACACCTGAACGGGGCGGCCGCCGGGCTCGGCATCCCGTCCGGCGGCGGCGTCATCGCTCACGCGGACGGCACCATCGAGCCACTGCGCCGTCCCGCGCGCAAATTCGTCTTCGACGGCGCTAGCGTCGTGGCCTCAACCGAGCCCGCCGCCTAGGCGGTCACCGATCATCGCCGTCTCGGGCGGTGCGCCGCCAGCACGTCGGCGTTGGCCAACGACTGGGCCTCAGCGGCCAGCGTCGAAGCCCTGTTGGCGTACGCAATCGCGTCGGCGGCGTTGCTTGCCTCATGGGCGTGCGCCGCCGCCAAATGCCCTTTGGCTTCCTCTAATCGGGCCTGCGCCTTGGCGCCGATGCTCTGGCGATGGCTGGCGACGTAGTCGGAGATCTGGCGCATTCTGGCATCCGCGGTGCCCAAGGCCTGCGCCAACGACTGCCCCTCAATACTCCCCTGCCCAGCGCTGACCGCGGTGCGCCGGCGCTGCCGGCGCGCCACATACAACAGGAAAAGTGCCGCGACGACGACCACGGCGACACCGACGATGACGATCGGCAGCCACGGCCGCTTCGATGAGCTTGCCGGCTCAGGCAAGTTCGCCGATTTGTCCAGCCCGTCGGCCGCGGCGACGGCGGCACCCGCCCAATTTTTCGTGGCCACCGCGGGGTCAATTTTGCTGCGCTGCAGGTCGCTTAATTCGGTTGCGGTGAGACTGCGTGGCGGCACGGTGAACGTGTACAGCTTGGTGTTGGTGGCCACGGCGAGCAGCGCGTCGTGGTCGCCCAGCCGGCTTTCGCTACGGGTGCGTTCGGCCCAGTTATCGGGCTTATATCGGTTGAAGTTATCGACGTAGACGACCCACAGCCAAATGCGCTGATCGTGGTAGAGCCGCTCGATCGCCGAGCTGACCGCGGCCCGGTCTGAGGCGGTCAGCGCCCCGGTGTTGTCGGTGATGTGATCCGCGAGCTTGGACGGGGGTTGCGCGGCGGCGGGGTTCGCCACCGGCAGCCCCACCGCGAGGATCGTCAGAATCACACCGACCAGGCGAACGACGCGCATACCGGTAATTTAGCCGTGATTCACGCATGCGGAGTGACGAGGAACTTTTCTCCGGTGGCTCGCTTGAGGTATGCGTTGAACGCCTCGGGTTTGAGCATGCCCGCGAGCGATACCTCGCGGGTATAGCTACTCGCGAACGTCGTGGTGAGCTCCGCGGCGACCCGGGCACGCAGCCGGCGGATCGTCTCGGCGCCCGCGCTCTGCAGAAACGGGGTGAGCAGCCACCCGCCCACACCCCAAGCCATTCCGAAGTTTCTGTTGAGCACGGTGGGGCCGGTGTCGAGGGCGCCGTAGATGTACACCTGCTTGTGAACGCTCGACCCGTAGCGCGAGTACTGGGCCGCGGTCGAATTGGCCGCCTCCTCCATGCCATTGAGGATCTGGCTCGCCAGCGTTCCGCCACCCGTGGCGTCGAACGCGAGCGTGGCCGATGTCGCCTTGAGCGCCTCGACGAGATCGGTCGCGAACGACGGCGACGTCGAGTTGAGCACATGGGTCGCGCCGAGAGACTTCAGCAGCTCTTCTTGTTCGGGCTTGCGGACGATGTTGACCAGCGGTATCCCGTCCTGCTGGCACAGCTTGACCAGCATCTGGCCGAGGTTCGAGGCCGCGGCGGTGTGCACGAGAGCGGAATGCCCTTCGCGACGCATGGTTTCGGTCATGCCCAGCGCCGTCATCGGGTTGACGAAGGACGACGCCCCGTCCCGGGCCGTAGCACCATCGGGCAGCACTAGACAGGCGGATGCGTCGACCGCTCGGTATTGCGAATACATCGCGCCGCCCGCGATTGCCACCGTCTTTCCAACCAACGCCTGGGCGGCTTCGGACGACCCCGCGGCCACCACCGTGCCCGCGCCCTCGTTGCCGACGGGAAGCGACTTGTCCAGGCGAGCCGACAGCCCCTTGAGGCTGGCATCGCCGACAGGCGCGGTGACGACGGGACGCTCCGGTGTGCCCGCGACCGTCGCCTTGGTCATGTCCGCCCCGGCAATCAGCAGGCCCAGGTCCGACGGGTTGATGGGCGAGGCTTCCACACGCACCACCACCTCGTTGGCACCGGGGGCTGGTACCGGCACCTCGTGCAGCGAGAGTTCGAGCGTGCCCTCCGACGTCACCAACGAACGCAGTTCCAGGGCGGTGTCGGGCAGATCTGCGGACATGGGCTCTTCCTCGTTCCTGTCAGGGGCTTCTGTCGTCCTCAACGTCACACCCGGCTACACATCTTCCGCCGCGGCGTCGAGGTAAAACCAGCGGCCGGCGCGGCGCTCGAAGCGGCTGCGCTCGTGCAGAGCGCCCATGCGGCCGCCCGACTCGAACCGGGCCGCGAACTCCACCTCGCCAGAATCGTCGTTCGGGCCGCCGGCGACGACGTCAAGCACGTCGAGGCCGGTCCAGGTGATGTTGGGGTCGACGGCCACGTCGGCCGGCCGGGTGCGCGGGTGCCAGGTGCGAAACAGGTAGTCGGCGTTGCGGTGCGCGAACGCCGAATACCTCGACCGCATCAATTCCTCGGCCGTTCGGGCCTGGACCTCGCCATCGTGCAGCGGTCCGCAACACGCGGGATAGTCGTCGCCACTGCCGCAGGGACACGGTTCGTTCATGTCACGAGTCGGCGCGCCACCGCAGCGGCACATGAACCGGGTACCAACCGTCGAAGATTTGGCTCGGAGCAGGACTGTAGGGTCTGGGATGCCACGCCTTGGGGACGTCCCCGGCGTCCCAGTCGAACCAGAAGAACGGGACCTCGGCAAGCCACACTTCGAAAAACAGGCTCAGCAGGTCGCGGACGAGGTGCGACGCCGGGCACCGGTGCGGTCCTCCCCCGAAGCTCCAATTCCGTTGCGGTCCATCCAATTTGAAGGCGTGGCCCGACATTTCATCGGCCTCGTCGCGGTGAACGAGTCCGACGCACAGATGAACGGGGGTGCCGGCCGGAATGGTCGTTTCGCCGATCGTCACGCTGCGACTCGTGATTCGTGAAACGGTCTTGGCGCCGCCATCCAACCGCAGCAACTCCTCGATGAAGCTGCGTAGCTTATCGGGGTTTTCGCGTAGCTCCCGCTGAAGCGTGGGCCTCCGCGCCAGCACCGCCAGTCCGGCCTTCATCGCGAACGACGCGAAGATCAAACCGCGCAGCACCGACCCGATCATTCCGAGCACTTCTTCGTCGGTGAGCGCTTCGCCGGCGAGGCGGCTGATCACATCGGCGCCACCGCGCGGCTTACGGCGGCCGGCGCCCACCAGCTGCGGGCTGAGCGCTTCGAGACTGACGTCCGCCGGCAGCCCAGAAATCGCGAAGAACGCCGCGCGCCAGGCAAAGTCAGCGGCATTGGCGCCGTCGCAGTGGTCCAGTTGCGTCACGACGTCGCGGATGCCGTTTTCGATGATTGCGCGCACGGGCTTGAGCATTTCCCGCGAATTGCCCGGATTGAACAGCAGGTCGACCATGATTTTGCGGTACGGCCCGAACGGCGGATTGCCGGGCATCAGTTCGCTTTGGCGGCTGGCGAATAACTCGCCATCACGGACCGCGGCCAGGACGTCGTCCCGCCGCCACAACACGTAGGTGCCGTCCGGCTCCCGCAGTACCCTTTGACCCGTCCGCTGCGCGGCGGCCAGCCACTCCCGGAAACCCGCTGCGGCAACCTCGTCGGACCGCATGACTTCCGCCGTGGCGGAGGCGGCCTCGCCCGCAGACTCGGTCACGGCGCACCACCCATACAGGTTAATTTAGCCGGAATCAGCTCTCACCGATCTGGAAGGTGAACTCGTGGCCGCAGATGCGAATGCGGTCACCGTCGGCCAGCGTCGCGCTGGTACGGATCCGCTGCTCCGCGACCTCGACTCCGTTGGCCGACTGGAGATCGGTGATCACGAAGCTGTTGCCGGTGTCGACGAGCACCGCGTGAAAGCGGCTCACGGTGTCGTCGTCGAGGACGATGTCGTTGTCAGCGAGGCGCCCGATCCTGGTGGCCGCCCCTCGCAGGGGGTAACGCCGTCCGGTGGCGTCACGCAGGTGGGCAACGGCGGACGCCCGGGCCTCGGTACGCCACTGGAACGTGCTGGCGGCACGCTTCGCGGTCGCGCGTGCCGCGTGCTTGACGTCCAGCGGCTCTTGGCTCAAAACCCTTTGGTGAAGGCTTCGCAACGTTGGGCCAGGGTCGATGCCGAGGTCCTCGGCGAGCGCACTCTTGAGCCGACCGTATGCGTCGAGTGCATCGTATTGGCGGTCCGCGACGTAGTAGCCGGTTATCAATTGCGCCCACAGCGGTTCTCGATAGGGGTGCTCGGCCACCAGCGCCTCCAATTCGGGAATTATGGAGTGTGTTCGCCCGCAAGCGATTTCGGCTTCGGCCCGCGCCGTCAGGGTCACCAACCTGTCCTCCGCGAGGGCGGCCGCGAATGGCCCGACGAACTCGAAGTCGCGCAGATCTTCGAGAACCGGTCCGCGCCACTCGGCCAGCGCGTCCGATAGGTGGCCGCTGGCCTGTTCGAACCGGCCTGCGGCGGCGGCCTGGATCCCCGCCTTCTGTGCGGTTGCGAAGCGGCCGAGGTCGCAGTCCGCATCGGGCACGTTGAGCCGATATCCCGGTGGGGCACTGACCAGAACGTCCGCCGGATCCACCCCGGCGCCGCTCACCAGTCGGCGGAGCCTGGACACGTGCGCGTGCAGGCTCGCCCGGGCCTCGGGAGGCGGGCGCTCCTGCCACGCCGCGTCGATCAATGAGTCGATGGAGACGGTGCGGTTCCGGTTGATCAGCAGTGCCGCCAGCACCGCGCGCTGCTTGGCCGGTCCGAGCGGAAGGTCGGTGCCGTCGGCGCGCATCTGCAACGGCCCCAACACGCCAAACTGGAGAGCGTTCTGGGCCATCGCGGTGGCAATCCCTTCAGCCGGCGTTAAACCCCATTCTGGGGTGTGGTCTGCGCCGTCACCACAGGTAGACGCGCGCGCTGCTGCCCCCGACGCAGGTGATCCAGCTTTCCCCGGGGTGCTGCTGACAGTGCATGAGGAAGTTCGATCCGTTGCACAGCGCTCCGGGCACCGTTTTGCAGTCGACAGCCCCCGGCGCGGAAACGGCGCGTGGCAGCGGGCTGGCATCGCCGTATTCGGCCCAATACGACGTCAGCACGCTGTTGGCGAAAAGGCATGAGGTTTCGGGTGTCCCGCGTCCGGCGCGGCTGCCGAAGCCGGTGGCCGTCGGCAACGAGAAGCCTTGGTCGCAGGACTGATGCAGGCTGCTCATGTCGGGCCCTGTGATCAATGGGGGCTGGACGGCGCGCGCGGGCGGGTCCTGTTGCTGGCCCGTCGGCGGGTGGACGAGAACACCGACGGCGACTGCGATTCCCGCGAGGATCAGGGCGGCCGCGGCCGCGATCACGGTCGGTAGCACCCAGCGCCGCCGGCGCCTTTCCGACCGGGGCTCGCGATGTTCGGCAGCGGCGAGCTGGTCCGTCGGGCCGCCGGAGGCCATGGTGGCGGCGGTGAACGGTCGCGTGCGGTCACCCTCGGCCGATGGGCTTCCCAACGCGCGCTGCGCGGCGCGGGCGAGGCCGCCCGCCGTCGCGTACCGGTCGTCGGGGTGCTTGGCCATCCCGCGGGCGACGACGTCGTCGAACGCCGGGGGAACGCGCCGATTCACCGCGCTCGGCCGGGGCGGCGGCAAGGCGAGATGCCCCGCCACCAGATGCTCGAGGCTGTCGCCGTCGAACGGAGCGTCCCCGGTCAGCGACTCGTACAACACGCACGCCAGCGAGTAGACGTCGACGGCGGGCGTGGCCACCTTGCCGTTAAATCGTTCGGGCGCCATGTAATTCAACGTGCCGATCTGGGTGCCGACCGTGGTCAGCCGGGGATCGGCCGTGGTCTGCGCGATTCCGAAGTCGACGAGATACACGAAATCCGCGGGCGTGACGAGGATGTTCTGCGGCTTGACGTCGCGGTGAATCAATCCTTCGGCGTGTGCGGCGTCGAGCGCGTCGGCGACCTGGCTGACGATGGCCACCGCCCGTGCGGGCGCCAGCGGCCCCTCCGCGATGAGGTCGAAGAGCGTCTGTCCCTGCACCAAACGCATGTCGATGTAGAGGTTGCCGTCGATCTCCCCCCAGTCGTGGATGGGAATGACATGCGGTTCTTGCAGCATCGCCGCCGCCTGGGACTCCCGCTGGAATCTGGTCCGGAAGGTGGTGTTGGCTGAGAGCTCTTCGGCGAGCACCTTGAGAGCGACGGTCCGCCTCTTGCCGGTGTCGTAGGCCTCGTAGACCACCCCGCCGCCGCCCTTGCCGATCCGGCGGGTGATGTCGTATTTGCCGAACGTCGTGCCGACGCGCGAGTCCACCGCCATCGCCCTCGATTCCTCGGGTACCGACGCAGTATCTCCCCTGCCGGCCGAGCGACGCACCTGTTTGCCGCAAAGCCGTCGCGAGTGGTTCGGCGGCCCCGCAAGGTTCGCGCAAGAAACACGCAAGGCGTCCGCCGCAACCTTTCCGTGACCGGGCATCGAGGCCCAGCGCAACGACAAACTCTCCTACCGAAGGAACCGAAGATGGCAACACTGTCACACCCCCGGAGTCGGCGCACCGGGCTCCGCCGCAAGCTGGCGTCCGCCCTGGTAGCCATGATTGCGGGCTCGGCAACAATCAGCCTGGCGACTACGGCCCACGCCGAGCCCGAGGCGATGGCGGCGCACGGCGTCGAGGCGCCGCTATCGGCCGTCCCATGGTCACAGGTCGGCCCGGGCTGGTTGCTCGCCATGTGGAGCCCCGCCCCCGGGCTGCACCCCGGCGAGTCCGCTCCCCCCGGCGCCCCGTCGTGGCAGACGGCCGTCACGACTCTGTACCTGGTCGACCCGGCGGGTGGCCGCTACCCGATCACCACCTTCCCGCCACCCGGTAACGGTCCGAGCCCGGACCTGATCGACTGGTCGGGCGACGGCACCCGCGCCTTGTTTTCCACCGGGGGGAAGGCCGGGACCGTCATCACGGAGGTCGACCTGCGCAGCGGCACCAAAACGTCGTTCACGGTCGACGGCACCCACCCCTCGGTTCGCTATACGCGTCCCGACGGCAAAGCGCTGCTGTTGTACCGGGCCATGGCCTCGCAGACCCGCTCACTCGAACGAGTGGACCTCGCCGGCAACCACCAGCTGACGTACCCGATCGGGCAGGACTTCGAGGGTTATCTGTCCACGCCGGACGGCACCCAACTAGTGGTGGGCACGGCCTCGGGCGTGGCCCTGATGGGCAACGACGGGGCGGCCGGCAGGGCCCTGCCAATCGCCGGTGATAAGGACTGCACGCCGATGCGGTGGTGGGACCCGGACTCGACGGTCGCGCTCACCCGCTGCGCGTCGCGGCTGTGGCTGGTGCCCATCGACGGCGGCGCCCCGACCGCCCTCACCGCGCCGACCAACGGCAAAGGTCCCGATTACGGCGACCTGAACGCCTGGCAACTCCCGGCCGGGACGTTTGTGCAGGCAGCGGGCGCGTGCGGGGTGATCTATCTCGCCAAGCTCAACGGCGACGGAACGACGGCACCCGTCGCGGTGGCGGGCGTGAAGGGCCGCAGCGTCGTCGTGGTCGGCGTCAACGGTGGCGACCTCAACCTGCAAGGGAGGGCTGGATGCGGAAGCGGCCAGTCGCTGATCGACTACAACCCCGCGGCCGGGACCTCAACCGTTCTGCTCGGGCCGACGGTCAACGGCGGCGGCGTCATCAGCGCGGTGCCCTACCCGGGCCAGCGGTGAGGGCACCTGGCATGACGAAAGTTGCTCGGGGCCACAGACGCACCGCGTCGATCGCTCTCGCGGTCGGGATCGCCACGGCCGCAGTGGTATCCGGCGGATGCTCCACAACGATCCCCGGGGCGCCCGTGGCCGCCAGCGCCGCTCACGCGGTGACCTATGGCCCGCAAGTCGAGCTGCCGTTCGGTAAGTTGATCAACCACCTCGCCGGCGTGGCGGTGGACGCCGCGGACAACGTGTACGTGCTCGACTTGCACTACGGGCAGGTGTGGGAGATGCCCGCGGGCACCAATCACCCAGCGCCGCTGCCGTTCCGGGATCTCGGTCAGGCCCTGCACGCGGCGATCGACGCTGCCGGCAACCTCTACGTCACCGACGGTCACCACAAGCGGGTGCTCAAGCTGACGCCCGGCAGCGCGACGCCCACCGTCCTGCCGTTCACGGGTCTCGACGTGATCGTGGGCCTCGCGGTGGACACCGCCGGCACCGTCTACGTCAGCGACTCGGGCACCCAGCAGGTGCTGCGCCTGGCGCAGGGGTCAAGTATTCCGACCGCCTTGCCGCTCAACGGCATTCATCCCGGCGGCGTGGCGGTGGATGCCAAAGGCGACGTCTACGTCGTCGATTCCGGCGGTAAGCGCGTGCTGCGGCTGGCACCCGGCGCCGATAGCCCGAGCGTGCTGCCGTTCACCGACCTCCAGCTGCCCGGCGATGTGGCGGTGGACAGGGGCGGAAACGTCTACGTCACCGACTTCAGCGCCAACCGGGTACTGAAGTTGAATAGAGGCGCGAGCGCCCCGACGGTGCTACCGTTCCACAACCTCAAGAACCCCGGCAGTGTGGCGGTCGACAGCGGAGGCAACGTGTACCTCAACGACAGCTCCCACTTCCGCATCCTCAAGCTGCCGGCCCGATGATGGTCACCGTGAGGGGTGTGCTGGCCGGGATTGCGGCCGCGGCGTTGATCGGTGGCGCGGCGGGGTGCGGCATGTCAAGCGTCGTCCGACAGACCACGACGACCACGACATCTGTTGAGCTGCAAGGGCGGAGCGCGTGCACCGATCTCGACGGAACCGTGGGTCCCGACGGGATCTGCCATGTGCGAAGTGCCACGCCCACCTACACGATCGAGATGAGCTTTCCCATCGACTACCCGGAGATGGATTCGGTGGCCGCATTCCTCAAACGCAACCGCGATGACTTCATTGACTGGGTCACCCAGGTGGGACCGGGCCAGAAGCGGGGCCGGCCATACCTCTACGCCGTCACCGCGAAGGCGTTTCGTTCGGGGCCGCCGGGCTCCGGCACCCAGAGCCTGGTGCTCACGATCGACAATGACACCGGCCTGGCCCACGAGGGCCACCCGAACACCACGTTCCGGGCGTTCAACTTCGATCTCGCCAAGCGCGTCCCGATCACCTTCGACACCTTGTTCAAGCCCGGGACGAAACCGCTCGAGGCGCTCGACCCGATCGTCCGACGCGAGTTGGATGCGCCGGATGCCGAACTCGACGAGGAGACCTACCAGAATTTCGCGATCACGAACGACGCGGTGATCTTCTTCTTCGGCCAAGACCAGGTGGTGCACGACAACGCCGGGCCCCACCAAGTCACGGTGCCCCGCAGCGATCTGGCGTCGCTACTGGCGTAAGCCGTTCCGGCGGAAGGGGTTCCGCTTCAAGAAATTTCCCGCGTTGGGCGCGACGTTGGCCGACCACCCCTGCGCGGGGAGGCGGTCTTGGCAGCCGGGCCGGCTAGATTATGAAGCAGCTGGGCGCACCGGGCGTGCAGCTGGTGGCGCATCCCGAGGCGGCCAGGGGGGTGAGCGCGATGACCAGGGCGATGAAAATTTTGCCGAGACCAGACATGACGTACTCCGCTCTGTCGAGACTGTGCCCGAGGCGCTCCTCAGCGTACGCGCGTGTCTATTCCGTCAAGTCTTTTTGCGCGACTTCTGTTGAATCAGGAAATGGTGATGAGCCAAACGACGCTACACACCCTGGTCATCGCCCACGGAAGTTCGTTAAAACGCAGTGCTGCCCGACGGCTTGAACACGAAGCCATGCTGACCGTGCGAGGTATCGAGGCATGCCACCAGGTGGTCGGCGCCCACCGCGCACGTGGCGTCGCGGTAGGTGAGTTTCTGTCCCGCATTCAGCAGCAGTCCGCGCGTGTAGGGCGCGCCGCAGTTGTCGCCCGTCTTGTTGATGACGTATGCCGGACCTGAACCCGGGCTTGCCTTGGCGACCGCGCAAGGGTTTGCGTCGGGCATGTCTCCCAGGCAGTTGATGTCTTGCGAGTGCCAAGCCGGTACTGGCTCTGCGGCCTCGAACCAGCATTGAATGTTGTAGGGAGTCGAAAAGTGCGCGTACTGAAGGCCTCTCGACGGGGCTTCGATGTAATTCTCGGCCGGTACCGGAGCGAAACCGCCGAGGTCCGGAAAGTCGCCCGGCTGCGCAGCGGCATGCTTCGGTGTCGTACAGGCAAGGCACGTCAACGCGCAAACGACGGATAGCATCTGCGTGGCCAAGCGGGTGACGGCGCGCATCTGTACCTCCTCAACTTCCCGGCGTGACGGTGAACGTGGTCGTGTAGGTGTGCGGATCGTAAACCCCGTCACCGAAGGTGCTTACCCTCATCGACACCACCTCTTTGCCGTCGATCTCCTGGATGCCCGTGATCGACGGGCCATACACCTGCGGCAGCGTCTGCGGGCTCACCAAAGCGGTTGTCGGTGCGGTCAATAGGCCCCGCGCGTCGCTGGCCACGGCGCCTTGGAGCGGCAGCGTGACCGGACGCCCTTGGGCGTTGACGGTCTCGCCCGCGCCGACGGCCATGAACCCACCTTTCGGGAGTGCGACGATCTGGCTTTCACGATTTCCGTTCATTCCACCCTTGAACGTCCCCATCGACTCTAGAGGCGATTTACCCCACGCCGGGTTCTGGCCGACGGGAGCGGACTGCCAAAGCCCGCGTTGTCCGTTGGCGTCGTTTCCCATGATTATCATTCGCCCCGACTGCGGGTCATATGCGCCGCTGGCCTGCGAAATACCTTTCAGGGTGTACAGCGGGGTGTCGGGATGGGCCAAATCCACCACAACCGTGTCGGGGGCGGTGTAGTGCTCGTTCTTCTGGCCGTCCGGTGTTTGGTACGGCACGATGGCATAGAACCCATAGTGTTCACCGTTGGGCCCCGTCGCCGTCCCCGTCGGGAGTGGTCGATATCCGTCAGGAACCGGCAATGGGTTTTTGCCGTCATAGACGCCCGGCACGTGGATATGCGGATACCCGTCCTTCCCGTCGCCGCCCAGCGCGATGCCCGTGCCCGGAATCGTCACATCGAGGTCGTCCTGCTGGCCGCTGTTGACGCCTTCCATCAGGGGTGGAGTGGCCGGCCCGTCAATACGCGGCCCCTTGCCGCCTCCCGTATTCATGGGCGCCGGACCGAAGCTTTCATGCGCGTCGTCAGCCCAGATTCCAGCCGGATCGTAGCCATCTTTGGCGAGCGATGCCTCACCCGCATGAAGCGAGCTGGCATAGATGCCTCGAATCAAACGCATCTGCACCAGGGCGTCGCGAACATCGTCCGCCTCGTCCGCCTTCGCATCTTCAATCAATGTCAGCAACGCGTGACGGCTCTTCTCGTCGAGGTTGCCGTCCTGCAGATCCTTCTGTGCCGCGACGACGATCTTGTCGAGCAGCTCCAGTTGGCGGTTCAGCGTGGCGATCTCGGCCGAACCTCGTTGCTGCGCCTCGGCCAACGCCGCGGCGATGTTCTCCAGGTCCGACCCGATCTTGGGCAATTGCAGAGACTGTGACCCGAGGGCTTGCGACACGCGTTGCACTTCGGCGGAGTCGTTGATGGGATGGTCGCCATCCTGATGGTTCCAGGCCGCGTCGAAACGCTTCTTCGCCTGATCGAATGTTTCGCTTGCCTCAGCGGTACATCGGCCGGCGTCGTGGAACGCTTGCGCGAGGTTATTGATCTGCAGCGGGCTACCCGCTTGCAACGTTCGATTGATCTCCCAGGGGTCACCCCCCGCTTGGGCGATCAGCCCCGCAATATCGAGCATCTCCCCTTGATAACACCCTTCGGGCCACCGGCGCGTGCACGTCGAGAAGTTGGTCGATCCGTGGGTGCTCACTGCATTCGCGAAGCGGCGAGAAGGAAGTTGTAGGGCGGGCGGGGCTCGAACCCGCGACCAACGGATTATGAGTCCGCGGCTCTAACCAACTGAGCTACCGCCCCTGGGGATGTTCCGTAGGAAACCGTAGCCCAAAGCGTGGTCATCGTCCGCCGGGCATGCGGAGCCCGCCGCACTCGAAGGAGCGGCGGCGGGCATTCAGGGCATCAGGGCATCAGATTGGGGCCGGCTGCCCGGGGGCTTGCCGCGCGGCTTGGTCCTTGAGGCGGGGGATCAGGTCCGGCGCGTAGACGTAGATCGCCGACTCGACCTCCCACTCGGCCTGCTTCTGGTCCATCGGCGTGGTCCTGGTGATCATGTTGATCAATTCCTGGGCCTCGCCAAACTGATTCGGGTTGGACCGCACCTGGCTGGCGAACCAGCGTCCCTCGGCGGCCTCGCTGCAATCGTTGAAATCGGCGTTGTGCACCATCTTGTTCTGCGCCAGCAGCTTGATGTACTGGTCGTCGGCCGGGCTCATGTTGCACGATGCCGATGCGTGCGGCGCCGACATTACGGCACCCCCCACCATCGCCGCCCCCAGCGCAACGCCGGCGGCCCCCACCGCCAGTGCTTGCGCGCGCGATCGCGTGCTCCTCACTTTCACGTCCCCCTTATCGTGGAATTTGCCAATTTCCTTTCGCGCCGAACACCGGGTACCACCGGCAACGAGCGTGACAAACGACTCGTTCGTCAAACAATCGATGAACGGCAGTCAACGAAAACGCCAGTGCGAGTTGGATATCCGATCAGCGGGCTAGCGGTAAGCGCAATGGCCCAACACCGGCGCTCAGTGCTGCCGGTGCCGTACTCCACAGTTAGCTGGCGGGCCTACTCCGACGGCCAGTTCGCGTGCGCGGCCTGGTCCTTGATCTTGGGGATCATGTCCGGCGCGTAGACGTAGATGGCCGACTCGACCTCCCACTCGGCCTGGGCCTGGTTCATCGACGTCGTGTTGGTGATCATGTTGACCAGCTCTTGGGCCTCACCGAACGGGTTGGGGTGGTTGCGCACCTGGTCGGCGAACCAACGCCCCTCGGCAGCCTCGGTGCAATCGCTGAAGTCGGCGTTGTGCACCATCTTGTTCTGTGCGAGCAGCTGGATGTACTGGTCGTCCTTCGGGCTGAGATTGCAGGACGCCGACGCTTGGGGCGCGGACAGCACCGCCCCGCCGAGCATCGAGGCCCCCAACGCGACGCCGGCGGCACAGACCGAGGACACTCGCGTGCGCAAACGTGAGCGGGTGGTCGTCATCTCCGGTCCTCCCTCTGCGTGTGAGCGGTGGGCTCTCCGACGCAAATCAAGCTGTGATGTGGCGACAGCTAGCCGTCAAATCAGGCGTCGCTGCCAGCTGAGATCACCGGCACATATGAGTTCACATATGAGTTTCGGCGTCGGGCATAAATTTAGCCAGTGCCAGCGGCCTGAGCGGGGAACTTTTGTTTGCGTGATCGTGTACGAATGGTTAACATTCGCTACTTCGTACCGGCCGCAAGAGCCCGGCGGATGCACGCGGGCCGACCGTGCCTGCCACCGTGAATAGCCTCATGACCAGTGAATAAGCACCCCGGCCCAACGACCACGTCGGCCGCAGATGACTCTTAGCTGAAGACGGTCTGCCCGTCGGCGTCGAGCAGATAGCGCTCGGTGCCCTGCTCGACCCGGGCCGCGTCGGCGCCCAGCGCGACGGCGACTTTGTTGCTTGCATTCCGCATGATGTCAAAGGTGAGCTCGACGGCCTCGGCATCGGAGAACCGGGAGCGCACCTCGGCGGCATCGTCGACGGCGAGGTGCGCAGGGGTCCAAATTAGCCCATCGGCGTAGCGCAGCGCTGCTTTAGCGCGGTCGTCGAGCACACTCGACGACTCGAAGCGCTCGATCTCGTCGTACAGCGTTTCCGAACCGCCGGCATCCAGCGCGGTGCTCTCCCGCAGCGACTTGCACAGCCGGCAGTTGTGCTGAACCGCCCCGCGCAGCCGGACCAGCTCGGCGGTGACCGGGTCGAGCGCCCGCATGCGCGCCACCGCGGGCAGGAAGTCGTTGAACACCGGACCCGACGGCTCGGTGACGCCGTCCCACGCGACGACGCCGTCGACCCAGCCCAGGTACTCCGAGCCGACGCCGAGCGCTTCCAGCCCGGCCCGCACCCGCGGAACGAAGTCGGCGATATACATTCCGACCACCACGCCGAAGGCGGCCTCCCCCAGCTGCTTGACCAGGCGGGATCGCAGGTCGCCGGTGATTGCCGAGACGTCGGCGCTGAACTGTTCGGCGAACTCGGCGACCACGACTTCCGCGTCCGATTCGGGCGCGCCGACCTCGACGGGGCTGGGCAGCGGCGGCAGCGACAGCGTCTCCGCACACACCCGCCGGATCAGTCCCGCGATGCGGGCGGCCGCCGGGTCACCCGGAAACAGGGCCACCAACCGCGTGAGCTGATCCTTCCGAACCGAAACCGGAGCCGCCATTCGTCACACGCTAGAACGCGGCCCGCCCCGCGGCAATCGCCTATTGCGCCTGGCTCACCGACGACATATAGAAGTCCGGTATCCGCAGCGACGGCATTGCCGACCGGGTGGCCCAGTCCGCCCACTCCCGCGGCAGCGTCTTCTCGCTCACCCCGGCCTCGGTGGCCCGCCGCAGCAGGTCCAGCGGGCTCTCGTTGAACCGGAAGTTGTTGACCGCCGCGGTCACCTCGCCGTCCTCGATGAGGTAGACGCCGTCGCGGGTCAGCCCGGTGAGCAGCAGCGTGGTGGGGTCGACCTCGCGGATGTACCACAGCGTGGTCAGCAGCAGGCCGCGTTCGGTGGCCGCGATCATGTCGGCCAGGTCGACGGAGCCACCGGTCATCACCAGGTTGTCGGCGGCCACCGCCACCTGGGCGTCGAATTTGGCGGCAGTGGCCCGCGGATAGGCCAGCGCGTTGATCACGCCGTTGCGGATCCAGTCCACCTGGCCGATCTCCATGCCGTTGTCGAAGACCGACACCGTTTCCGACGAGCTGCTCACGGCGACGAACGGTGTGCATGCCAGGCCGGGCGCCATCGGATCGGAGAACAGCGTCAACGGCAACTCGGTGAGCTTCTCCCCCACCCGGGTCCCGCCGCCGGGCGCCGAGAACGCGGTGCGGCCCTCCCTCGCGCCACGGCCGGCCATCGACCACGCCAGGTAGAGCATCATGTCGGCCACCGTCGATGGCGGCATGATCGTCTCGTAGCGGCCGGCGGGCAACTCCACGCTGCGTTCGGCCCAGCCGAGCCGCATCGACAGCTCCTCGAGCAGCGAATCCATTGGCACACCGGCGAAGTCGGGCGTGCCGATGCCCGCCCAGGCGCTCGCGTCGCCGCGCTTGCCGTTGATCTCCACCGCCCCGGCGGGCTGGGTGTAGCGGCGCCGCACGCCGGTGGACGACGCCAAGAACGTGGTCGAAACGCTATGGTGCGCAAAGCCATACAGCCGGTCGGTGCCGCGAAAGCCCCGGCTGAGGGAGTCGGCGACCTCGGCGAACACCAGCGGCCCGGTGCCCGGCACGGGTGCGTTCCAGTCCGCGGGCACGCCGGTGTCGGCCAGCAGCGGCGCGGCGTCACCGGCCTCGGGCGCCGAGCGGGCCGCCTCCTGGGACGCCGCCACCAGCTCGGGGATCACCCGCGGATCTACCTCCGCCGAGACCATGGTGCCGATGCGCGCGGTGGAGCCCTGACGGACGACGGAGATCACGGTGATGCTGCGGTTGACCGCAACACCGTTGGTGGTCATCGAATTACCCGCCCAGCGCAGCGTCGCCTCCGCCTTGTCGGTGACGAGCACCATGGTCTCGCTGGCGCCGCCGAGCTTGGCGGCCTCGTCCAGAACCAGGTTGACCACGTGCTGCGGGGTGATCATCGGCCACCCTCGGCGCGGGTGTTGAGCACGTTGACGCCGCGGAACAGCGCCGACGGGCAGCCGTGGCTGACCGGGGCGATCTGGCCGGGCTGGGCCTTGCCGCAGTTGAACGCGCCACCCAGCCGCCAGGTCGACGGCCCGCCCACGGCCTCCATCGAGTTCCAGAAATCGGTCGTCGTGGCCTGATACGCGACATCCCGCAATTGGCCCTCCAATTCGCCGTCGCGGATGCGGAAGAACCGCTGACCGGTGAACTGAAAGTTGTAGCGCTGCATGTCGATCGACCATGACTTGTCGCCGATGATGTAAATGCCGTCCTCGACGCGGCCGATCAGGTCGGCGGTGCTGACGTCCTCCTTCGCGGGTTGCAGCGACACGTTCGCCATCCGCTGGATCGGCACGTGATGCGGCGAGTCGGCATACGAGCACCCGTTCGAGCGCGGCTGACCCAGGCGCGGGGCGAATACCCGGTCGAGTTGATAGCCGACGAATATCCCGTCGCGCACCAGATCCCAGCTTTGGGCGGCGACCCCCTCGTCGTCGTAACCGATGGTGGCCAGCCCGTGCGCGACGGTGCGGTCCGCGGTCACGTTCATCACCGGGGAGCCGTACCGCATGGTGCCGAGTTTGTCCGGGGTGGCGAACGACGTTCCGGCGTAGGCGGCCTCGTAGCCGATGGCGCGGTCGTATTCGGTTGCGTGGCCAATGGATTCGTGAATCGTCAGCCACAGGTTGGTGGGATCGATCACCAGGTCCATGCGCCCGGCGGAAACGCTGGGCGCCTTGACCTTTTCGGCCAGCAGCGACGGCAGCTGCGCCAGCTCGTCGGTCCAGTTCCAGATGTCGTCGCCGGACAAAACCTCCCAGCCGCGCCCCATCGGGGGCGCCAGCGTCCGCATCGAGTCGAAGCTGCCCGCCTCGGCGTCGACGGTCACCGCCTCCAGCGACGGCTGCACCCGCACCCGCTGCTGGGTGATCGACGACCCGAAGGTGTCGGCGTAGAAGGTCTGCTCCTTGACGGCCGTGAGCACGGCCGAGACGTGGTCGACGCCGTCGGAACTGAGCAGCCGACCGGAGTACTCCTCGAGTAGGGCGATCTTGTCGGTGGCCGGGATGGTGAAGGGGTCGATGCGGTACTCCGACACCCAGGTGGCCTCGGCGTACACGGGTTCGGGCGCCAACTCGACGCGCTCACGGTTGAGCGTGGCCAGGGTGGTGGCCACCTGCACGGCGTGACGGGCGGTCTCGGCGGCCACGGCGGGCGCCAGCTCCGCGTGCGAGGCGAATCCCCACGTGCCGTCCACGATCACCCGCACCGCCAAGCCGATCTCGCGAGTGACCACCGACGTCTCCAGCTCACCGTCGCGCAGCTGCACGATCTCGGTCACGATGCGGTGAATCCGCAGGTCGGCGTAGCTGGCGCCGGACGCGGTGGCCGACGACAGCGCGGCGTCGGCCAGCGCCTCGCGCGGCAGGTTGAGGAAGTCGGCATCGATCCCCCGGTTCGCTGTCACGAGTCCACCGTAACGGCCGTTCACCCCAAACCCCGGCGGCGCCCGCTTTAATTACCAGCATGGCCAGCGGCGTCCTGAGGAGACAGCCTCGTTCCACCGCGCTGGGCTACGCCCTGCTGGCGCCCAGCCTGTTCGGTGTGGTCGCCTTCTTGCTGCTGCCCATCCTGGTGGTGATCTGGCTGAGCCTGTACCGCTGGGACCTGCTGGGCCCGTTGCGGTATGTGGGCCTGGCCAACTGGCGCTCCGTGTTGACGGACCACACCTTCGCCAACTCGCTGATCGTCACGGCCCTCTTCGTGGCGATCGTGGTGCCGGCGCAGACGGTGCTGGGCCTGCTGGCCGCGTCCATGCTCGCGCGCCGGCTGCCCGGCACCGGCCTGTTTCGCACCGTCTACGTGCTGCCGTGGATCTGCGCGCCGCTGGCGATCGCCGTGCTCTGGCGCTGGATTCTGGCGCCCACCGACGGGGCCGTGAGCGCCGTGTTGGGGCACAGCATCGAATGGCTGTCGGACCCCAGTTTCGCCCTGCCGCTGGTTTCCGCCGTCGTGGTGTGGACCAATGTCGGCTACGTCTCGCTGTCGTTCTTGGCGGGCCTGCTGGCGATCCCCGATGACATTCACGCCGCCGCGCGCACCGACGGCGCCACTGGGTGGCAACGGTTCTGGCGCATCACGCTGCCGATGCTGCGCCCGACCACGTTCTTCGTTTTGGTGACCGGAATCGTCAGCACCGCACAGGTTTTCGACATGGTCTACGCGCTGACCGGCGGCGGGCCCGGCGGCAGCACCGACCTGGTGGCACACCGCATCTACGCCGAGGCGTTCGGCTCGGCGGCGATCGGGCGCGCGTCGGTGATGGCGGTGGTGCTGTTCGTCATCCTGATCGGCGTCACGATGGTGCAGCAGGCGTATTTCCGGCGGCGGATCAGCTATGACCTCACCTAGCCGGCTTCTCGTCTACGCCGGACTCATCCTCGGCGCGCTGATCACCCTGGTGCCGTTCGCCCTTGGCCTGTTGACGTCGTTCACTTCGGCGCACCAGTTCGCCACCGGCACGCCACTGCAGCTGCCGCGGCCCTTCACGTTGGCCAACTACACGGATCTGGGCGGGGCCGGCTTCGGCCGGGCCGCGGCGGTGACCGCCTTGATGACGGCGGTGATCCTGGTGGGCCAGTTGACCTTTTCGGTGCTGGCCGGATACGCGTTCGCGCGCCTGGATTTCCCCGGGCGCGACGCGCTGTTCTGGGTGTACGTCGCGACGTTGATGGTGCCGGGCACGGTCACGGTGGTTCCGTTGTATCTGATGATGGCCCAGCTCGGCCTGCGCAACACGTTCTGGGCGTTGGTGCTGCCGTTCGTGTTCGGCTCGCCGTACGCGATCTTCTTGCTGCGCGAGCACTTCCGCCTCATCCCGAACGACTTGGTCAACGCCGCCCACCTGGATGGGGCGAACACCCTGGACGTGATCGTGCACGTGGTGATCCCGTCCAGCCGGCCGGTGCTCGCGGCCTTGACGCTGATTACCGTTGTCTCACAGTGGAATAACTTCATGTGGCCGCTGGTGATCACCAGCGGCCACAAGTGGCGGGTGCTCACGGTCGCGACGGCCGATTTGCAGTCGCGGTTCAACTCCCAGTGGACGCTGGTGATGGCCGCGACGACCATCGCCATCGTCCCGCTGATCGCGCTGTTCGTGTTCTTCCAGCGGCACATCGTCTCGTCGATCGTCGTCTCGGGGCTCAAGTGAACCGTTCACGCGTCGAGATTGCGCTCAGGGCTGTAATTTTCGCCGCTTCACGACCACCGCGGCAATCTGGGCGCACAGCATGAACCCGCCCCGCTTTTCGACGCTGATGGCCGGCGCGCTCGCGTTGGTCGCGATGCTCTTGGGTGCGACGGCGGTGCTGCTCGACTATTCCGGCCAGCCCCCCGGCGGCAAAATCGTGGTGACGGTGCGGGTCTGGGCCGAGCAGATCGCCACGGCGTACCGGCAGTCGTTCGAGGCGTTCAATCGCACGCATCCCGGAATCGCGGTGCACACCAGCGTCGTCGCGTACGCGACGTACTTCGACACGCTGCGCACCGATGTGGCCGGCGGCAGCGCCGACGACATCTTCTGGCTGTCCAACGCCTACCTGGCCCCATACGCCGACAGCGGCCGGCTGATGGACATCGGCACGGCCCTACCGCCCGGCTCCGCCGGGGCGTGGGATTCGGCGGTCGTGGACCAGTTCACGCGCGGGGGCGCGCTGTGGGGCGTTCCCCAACTGACCGATGCCGGAATCGCGGTGTTCTACAACGCCGACCTGCTCGCGGCGGCCGGTGTCGACGCCGCCGAGCTGAACGGATTGCGGTGGAGCGCCGATGGCGGCGACACGCTGCGCCCGATGCTCGCCCGGCTCACCGTGGACGCCGACGGCCATCCCGCAAACAGCGCGGGTTTCGACGCCGGACGGGTGCGGCAGTGGGGCTACAACGCCGCCAATGACCCGCAGGGGATATACCTGAACTACATCGGCTCGGCCGGTGGCGTCTTCCAGCAGGGTGACAAGTTCGCGTTCGACAATCCCGGTGCGGTGCAGGCCTTCCGGTACCTCGTCGGCCTGATCAACGCCGACCACGTCGCGCCGCCGGCATCCGACACCAACGACAACGGCGACTTCTCCCGCAATCAATTTCTGGCCGGCAGGATGGCACTGTTCCAGTCCGGCACCTACAACCTGGCGCCGGTGGCCCGCGATGCCCGCTTCCACTGGGGCGTCGCGCTGATGCCGGCGGGCCCGGCTGGCCGGGTGAGCGTCACCAATGGTATTGCCGCGGTTGGCAATGCCGCGACGAAGCATCCCGATGCGGTGCGCCAGGTCCTGGCCTGGATGGGCAGCAAAGAGGGCAACGAGTTCCTGGGTCGTGCCGGTGCGGCCATCCCGGCCGTGCTGTCGGCGCAGCCGGTGTACTTCGAGTTCTGGTCGGCCAGGGGCGTGGACGTCACACCCTTCTTCGCCGTGCTCAACGGCCCGCGCATCGCTGCGCCCGGCGGCGCCGGTTTCGCGGCCGGCAGCGACGCCATGCGGCCTTATTTCGATGAGATGTTCTTGGGTCGTGGCGATGTCGCGGTGACCCTCAAGAAGGCGCAGGCGGCCGCCAACGCCGCGGCGCAGCGTTAGCCGGGCAGCACCAGCACCGGCACAGGGCTCGCCCGGATGATCTTGGCGCTGCGGGAACCGAGGAATACCCGCCGGATGTCGCCGCGCGGCCGAGTGCCCAACGCCAGGATCTCACCCTCCTGCCAATCGGCCTTCGCCAGCGCCTCTTTCCAGCTGCATCCGGTAACCACTTGCAGCGCAACGTCTTCGCTCACGACGCCGTCGGTCTTCAGCTCCTCGAGGATGCCTTGCGCCTGGGACGCCCAGGCCTGCAGCACCTGATCCTCGACCTCGAGCCCGACCTCCGGCGGATACATCGTCTTGCCGCGCACCGCGAAGGTGATCACGCGCATCGGCACGCCGAAGCTTTGACCGAATTCGAAGCAGCGCCTCACCACGTCGACGGCGTCCGGCGTGGCCGAGTAGGCGCAGGTGAGCCGGCTCAATTTGCCTTGGGGCGCACGGTATTTGCGGGGGCTGATCGCGACCGGCACGGTCGAGGCGTGCAGCAGCCAGTCGGCGGTGGAGCCGATCAGGACTTGGCCGCGGCCACCGCTGGGCAGGGAACCCAGCACAAGCAGGTCGGCGTCGAGTTCGTGGATGACCTCGAGGAGTCCCCCGGAGACCGATCCGTGCGCGCGGTGCAGGTAGGTGACCTCGACGCCGTCGGCCAGACCGTCGAGGAAGCGGGCGGCCTCGGTGGCCGACTCCGCCGCCAAGCTGTCCGCCCACTGCTCGTACTCGGCGTCGACGCGGGCGAGCGACGGCGTCAGCCATGGCTTGGGCACGATGGTCGCCACGGTCAGCGAGGTGCCGCGGGTGCGCGCGATGAGCACCCCCAGATGCAATCCCGAAAGCCCGACCTTGCCGGCCCGGTATCCGACGACGACGGTCATGGGGCGTCCCGCTGAAGCGTTTCGCCATTGAGCGCGCTGTGGTGGCGGCCCCAGGCGAAGTAGAAGATCAACGCCACCGAGATCCAGGCGGCGAACGCGATCCAGGTGTACCAGTGCAGGCTGAACAGGATGTATCCGCACGCGAGCACCGAAAGGGCCGGTGTGACAGGGTAACCCGGCACTTTGAACGCCCGCGGCAGGTCGGGTTCGCGCACCCGGAGAATGATCACCCCGACGGATACGACGATGAACGCCGTCAGGGTGCCGATGGACACCATGTCAGTCAGCTTGTCGAGCGGCACGAATGCGGCCAGGCTCCCCGCGGCCACCCCGACGATCACTGTGTTGCTCACCGGGGTCATGGTCCGCACATTCACCGTGGCAAATCGCGACGGCAGCAGCCCGTCGCGGCCCATGGCGAACAGGATCCGCGTCATGCCGTACATCGTGACCAGCGTGACCGAGAAGATCGAGATTACGGCGCCGGCGGCCAGAATCGTGCTGGCCCACCTGCCGTGGGTGACGTTGTCGAGGATCGTGGCCAGGCCCGCCTCTTGCTGGGCAGCGAAGTCGCGCCACGACTGGGTGCCTAGCGCGGCAAGCGCGACGAGGACGTACACAGTGGTCACCGTCGCCAGCGCCGCGAGGATGGCGCGCGGCATCGTCTTCTGCGGGTCCTTGACCTCGTCACCCGCCGTCGACACCGCGTCCAGGCCGATGTAGGAGAAGAAGATGGTGCCGGCCGCCGACCCGATGCCGGCGACGCCGAACGGGGCGAAGTCCTTGAGCCGGTCGAGGTCGAAGGCCGTGAACGCGAGGATGACGAACATGATCAGCACGCCGAGCTTGGTGAGCACCATGATGGTGTTGACCTTGGCCGACTCGCTTGCGCCGCGGACCAGCAGCAGCGCGCACATCACGATCAGGACGATCGCCGGTAAGTTCACCACGCCGGGTTCCGAGTCCCAGGGCGCCGCCGACAGCGCGTGCGGCAGTTGGAATCCGAAGACGTTGTGCAGCAACTTGTTCAGGTATCCGCTCCAGGTGACCGAGACGGCGGCCGTGGACACCCCGTACTCCAGCAGCAGGCACGCCGCGACGCCCATCGCGACGGCCTCGCCCAGCGTGGTGTACGCGTACGAATAGGCCGACCCCGAAACCGGTACCGCCGCGGCCAATTCGGCGTAGCAGATAGCCGCCAGCCCAGCGGCGACGCCGGCGATCAAGAACGAGATGATCACCCCGGGCCCGGCCTCGGGCACCGCCTGGGACATGACGAAGAAGATCCCGGTGCCGATCGTCGAGCCGACGCCGAACATGGTCAGTTGGAAGGTGCCGATACTGCGCTTGAGGTGGTCGGCGGCCCCGCGTGCCGCGTGCGCGCCGACAACGGGACGACGCCGCAGCATCTGCTCCGGCAGGCTGATCGAGCTGGCTGGCAAGTGCGCCCCCTGTTGCTTGGATCAGCTGATTATGCGCATGTCTCCCGCAATGCCGCAGCGAACTGGTCAATCGCCCAATCGATCTCCTGCTCGCTGATCACCAGCGGCGGCGCGAACCGCAGGGTTGACCCGTGGGTGTCCTTGACCAACACGCCGCGATCGGCCAGTCGAAGGCTCATCTGCTTGCCCGTCCCGAGCGCGGGGTCGATGTCGACGCCCGCCCACAATCCCAGGCCACGCACCTCGACGACGCCGCGGCCCACGAGTTCACGCAGGCGCCCGTGCAGGTGCGCGCCCAATGTCGCCGAGCGGGCCTGGAACTCCCCGCGGGCCAGCATCTCAACCACGGTGGTGCCGATGGCGGCGGCCAGCGGGTTGCCCCCGAAGGTGGAGCCGTGCTCGCCGGGATGCAGCACGCCCAGGACCTCGTGGTCGGCGACCACCGCCGACAGCGGAACCACGCCGCCGCCGAGCGCCTTGCCGAGCAGGTAGACGTCCGGCACCACGCCCCAGTGGTCGCAGGCGAACGTGTGTCCCGTGCGCGCCAGACCGGACTGGATCTCGTCGGCAATCATCAGCACGTTGTGCTCGCTGCACAGCGCGCGAACGGTGGGTAGGTAGTCCGTGGGCGGGACGACGATCCCCGCCTCGCCCTGGATAGGCTCGAGCAGCACCGCGACGGTGTCGTCGTCGATCGCGCGGGCCAGCGCGGCGGCGTCACCGAACGGGACCGAGCGGAACCCGGGCGTGAAGGGTCCGAATCCGCCCCGCGCCGCGGGGTCGGAGGAGAAGCTGACGATGCTGATCGTGCGGCCATGGAAGTTGTTGTCGGCCACGATGATGTTCGCCCGACCGTCGGGGACGCCCTTGACGTCGGTGCCCCACTTGCGGGCGACCTTCAGGCCGCTCTCCACGGCCTCGGCGCCCGAGTTCATCGGCAGCACCAGGTCCTTGCCGCACAGCTGGGCCAGGGCTGCGCAGAACGGGCCGAGCGTGTCCGAATGGAACGCGCGGCTCACCAGCGTGACGGTGTCGAGCTGGGCGTGCGCCGCCGCGGTGATCTCGGGGTTGCGGTGGCCGAAGTTGACCGCCGAGTAGGCCGCCAGGAAGTCCAGGTACCGCCGGCCCTCCACGTCGGTGACCCAGGTACCCTCGGCGCTGGCCGCCACCACCGGCAACGGCGAATAGTTGTGCGCCGCATAGCGTTCGACCAACCCGATGGCGGCCTCGGTTCGGGTCGCGGCCCTGGCGTCGAGAATCGTCACTTAAAACACCTCCAATGTGCAGCACTTGACCGAACCGCCACCCTTGAGGAGTTCGGAGAGGTCGACGCCGATGGGTTCGAAGCCGGCCGCCCGCAGCTGAGCGGCGAAACCCATTGCGGCGGAGGGCAGGACGACGTGCCGACCGTCGGAGACGACGTTGAGGCCGAGCACGAATGCGTCGGCGCTGCCCACCACGATCGCGCCGGGGAACAGCGCCAGCAGTTGTTCCTGTGCGGCGGCGCTGAACGCCGGCGGGTACAACGCGATCGTCTGGTCGTCGAGGACGGCCAGCGCGGTGTCCAGGTGGTAGAAGCGCGGATCCACCAGCTCGAGTGAGACCACCGGCATCCGCAGCGCCGCGGAGATCTCCGCGTGGGCCCGCCGATCGGTGCGAAAGCCGTGGCCCGCCAACACCATTTCGCCGACCATCAGCAGGTCGCCCTGCCCCTCGTTGACATGACGAGTGGACACCGGCCGGTAGCCCAACGAGGCCATGAACTCGGCGTAGGCTTGCGCTTCGCCGGCCCGCTCGGCGAACCGGAATCTGGCCACGATCGCGACGTCTCCGGCGATGAATCCGCCGTTGGCGGCGTACACCATGTCGGGCAGCCCGGCGACGGGCTCGACGACCTCCACCCGGTGACCCAGCCGAAGGTAGGTCGCGCGCAACGATTCCCATTGAGCCTGCGCGAGACCGACGTCGACGGGCGTGGAGATGTCCATCCACGGGTTGATCGCGTATTCGACCGCGAAGAACGCCGGCGGTGTCATCGCATACCGGCGGGCGGAGGGCGTGCGGGCCTGCGTCGGGGCGGGTACCGCGATGTGCTGGTCCGTCATAAATCAACGGTATTTGCCACTCTTGGCACAATCAATCGTTGTCTATTGCGTGTCTAGTCGCGATTTATTGCGGTAAAGTGGCTTGTGTATCGATTTGTTGCGCTCAGACGGGAGACGCCTCATGGAGCGGCTCGACGAGACCGACGCCCGCATCCTCGCCGAACTGACCGAGCATGCGCGTGCCACGTTCGCCGAAATCGGCGAGCGGGTGAATCTGTCTGCGCCGGCGGTCAAGCGCCGCGTCGACCGGATGCTCGAGGCCGGCGTCATCAAGGGTTTCACCACGGTCGTCGACCGCAACGCGCTCGGCTGGAACACGGAGGCCTACGTGCAGGTGTTCTGCCACGGCACGATCGCGCCCGATCGGCTGCGGGCGGCGTGGGTGGACATGCCGGAGGTGGTCAGCGCGGCGACCGTGACCGGCACATCGGATGCGATCCTGCACGTGCTGGCCCGCGACATGAGTCACCTGGAGACGGCGCTCGAGCGCATCCGGTCGAGCGCCGACATCGAGCGCAGCGAAAGCATCGTGGTGCTGTCGAACCTGATCGACCGGATGCGAACCTGAAGCTATCGACCGAAGGCCGCCGTCAGCATGCGTTTGATCCTCGACGGCCCGGGCGTCGCGGGTCGGCGAGATGCGTACGGCCAGGGCCGGTTCCGCTCGGGAACGGAATCGGCGCGGGCGTGCTTGAGCCGCGTCCGCAGGTGCTGACGCAGGGCATGGAGGTCCGGATCGGTCCACCGGTTGATCGCTTCGATCGAGTCGTCCGTCAGGTCGTACAGCTCCCATTGGTCGTCGAGGGGGGACGTCCGATACGCCTCGCCGCCAAGCCCGTTGGCCGCCAGTTGCCGGACGCCCGGTTCCGTCCAGGTACTCGGATCGTCGAAGGTGCGGACCAGCTTCCACAGATGGCCGGCGCCACCGGAAACCGTCGGCTCGTCGACGCGGATCACCAGACCCTCGAAGTTGGTGGCGGTGTGGGCCGGGACCCGGATGCGCAGGGGCGCGGGCGGATTGACCGTCCGCTTCAGCCGGCGGGCCAATCCCGAAGCGCCGCTGTCCCCTTCGAGCATGTTGTCCCGGGTCATCAGGTAGACGGCGCGGGCCTCGTCGGCCGGGGCACCGTCGACGATCGGCATGAGGTCACGCCCGGGGAGTCCATGCACTTCCGAGAACGACTCGGCCAGCACGGCGGCCGTCGCCGCGACGTCGACGCCCGCGGCGGCCAACAGGGTGGGGACCACGTCGACGTGTGAGGTCGGCGCCGTGACGATCCGTGGCCGCGTCGAGCGCTCGCCGACGCGCGCGATGACGAAGGGCACGCGGGTGGCCTCGTCGTACAGGTTGAACCATTTCTGGTGGAGCCCCCCATGCGCGCCCAGCAGATCGCCGTGGTCGGCCGTGCGCACCAATACCGCGTCGCCCGAACCACTCTCGGTGACGGCCCGCCTGACCCGATCGATCGGTCCGTCCACCTCGGCGTGCAGCCGGTAGTACAGGTCGCGGTAGCGCTGCGCATCGCGCCGGTAGGTTCGCTCGATCGCCGCCGCGGGACCGTAGCCGGAGTAGTAGGCCTCGCGGAAGGCGATCTGCGCCGCCGGTTTCCCCGACAGGTCCTCGTTCGCGGTGGGCGCGGCGGGAACCGCGGGTGGATCGAGCGGCGAGGGCTTGACTGGGCCCCGCCGCGACCAGGTTGGGAACAGCACGATGTCGTGAGGATTGACGAAGCTGGCCACCAGGAGGAAGGGCCGCAGGGCGGCCGGGTCGCCGTCGCGGCGGCGGGCGTAGCGGTCGGTGAGCCACGCGACCACCCGGTCGGCGATCAGCGGGTCGCGGCGGATGCCGGCGTCGGCGAGTGCCGCCCCGTGCGGCTCCGGGCCGACCCAACCGGAGAACCCGTATGGCCCCAGCGGGTCTGCGTCCAGGTAGCGCCGCACCGCGGCGGCGTCGACGACACCGTTCTCGTCATTGGTGGCCAGCGGCCGAGAAGTCTGCGGGTCGATGAGGTCGGCGTGCGAGATGTGCCACTTGCCGTCGTAGTGGGTGTCGTATCCGGCCGCGCGGAACCAGTTGCCGAGCGTGGGGACCTCGCCCTGGCGGAGCCAGCGCATGCGCGAATCGTCGGCCGTCTTGCCGATGCCGTCGGTTTGGGTGACGCCGTGCACGTCGGGGTAGTGCCCGGTGAAAATCGTTGGGCGGCTTGGCACGCAGGCCAGCGAGCCGGTGTAGTGCCGGGTGAAACTGACGCCGTGGTCGTCGAACCACTTGCGACCGGTCAGCGTCCGGTCGCGCCAGGCGAGCACGTCGGGAGCCTCGTACGGCGGCACCGCGCGTTCCTCGTCGGTCATGATGACGATGACGTCGGGGCGATCAGACACGGGCATGCTCCAATCGATTCGCGAGCCCGGCGAGCAGCACCGCGGACTGCCGTGCCAGGACGCGGCACAAAAGCCGCTCGGCCAGCCTTTGCGTTGGGCGCGGCCCGATTTCGACGGTGCTGGTCAGCGTCACCAGGGTGTCCGCGGCGGCCGGTTCCAGCGTCCAGCGGTTGGCCACCCGGCGCAGGCGGCTGGGCAAGCCCTCGATGTCATAGCCCAGGCCGCGGGGCGGGTCGAACTCAGTGATGCGCTCGACGAGGGCGTCGCGCTTGACCTGCACTCGCCGGGTGGTGCCGAGCGGGTTCCCGTCCGGTCCGGAATACAGGATGCACGAGTGGTCGACGTTGCCGGCCCAGGAACTGATGGACCCGAAGTCCGCGAGCGTTTCCCAGATGTCGCCGATGCGCGCCGCGATGGTGCGGGTCCGGTGAATGTCGGCCACCCGCTCACGCTACGCGACGGGCTAGCGAGTGAGGTGGAATATGGTCTCGATCGCCACCGCCGCGGCGCTGACCGCGATGGTCACCGCGAGCGTGGCCCAGTCCCCCAGTTTCGGCCGCGCCGGAGCGGCCGAGAGTTGACCGATGCCGCCGCGAGCGGTGATCGCGTCGCCCATCTCATCGGCGCGGCGCAGCGTCACCACGATGGCGGCGGCCACCAAATCGATCGAGTTGCCCGCCGTCTGCCGCACCCGCGCCTTACGCGTCGGCGGCATGTGGTTGGGCCGCAACCGCCGGGCGGCGTAGAGCACCTGGAACTCGTCGATCAGCAGCGGGAAGGCGCGCAGCGCCAGAGCCAGGGCCACCGCCCACTCGTCAACGGGAATCCGCATCCACTTGAAGGGCCGGCCCAAAACCGCCAAGGCCGGGGCGATTTCGGCGACATTGGTGGTCCACGAAACCATCGCGCCCAGGCCGAGCAACACGATGGACAGTGCGGTGATCCGCAAGAAATTCAACGCCCCGCCCAGCCACACATGGACCCCGCCGATCGACACCATTGGGCTGCCGCCCGCCAGCGCGGCGGTTACAAAACCCAGCGCCATGAGGATCCACAGCCACCGCGGAATCGACGGCAGCGCACCGCGGGGGATGTGACCGATCCAGACGGCCGCCGCCACGAGCGCCGCCACCGACCCGATCGTCACCCAACCCGGATACAGGGTCAGCAACACCGAAACCCCAAATACCACAAGGAGTTTGGTGCCGGCCCACAGGTCATGAATGGCCGACCCGCCGGGCACGGGAACCAACAGCACCACCGGGCGAGAAGTGCGCCGCTTCTGCGCCGGCGCGGAGGCGGAGGTCGTTGTCACGCCACACCCCCGGCCGCGGCGGGGGCCGACACCGCCTGCAACGCCCCGTTCTGCAGGTGCAGGGTCCGGGTGCACACGGCTTCCAAGCCGACGAAGTCGTGCGAGATGACGACCACGGTCAGATCCCGGTAGCGGCGCAGATCGGCCAGCAGGCGCAGCAGCCCCCGCTGGCTGTCGACGTCCAGCCCCGCCAGCGGCTCGTCGAGGATCAACACCCGAGGCGAACACGCCAGCAGCCCGGCCAGCACCACCCGCCGCATCTGGCCGCCGCTGAGCTGGTCGATGCGCCTCTTGGCCATCGCGGGCTCCAGTCCGACCGCGCCCAGGGCGGCGGCCACGCGGCGTTCGTCGTGATGCGAAAAGCCGGCCACCGAGGCAACTTCCAGCCCCACGTGGCTGCGCATCAGCTGGAGCCTCGCCGTCTGAAACGACAACGCCACCGCGCCGACGTGATCGCGGATGGGCTCGCCGTCGATCAGGCAGGTACCGACGGTGGGGACCGTCAGACCGGCCATGACCCACGCCAGCGTCGACTTGCCGGAGCCGTTGCCGCCGTGAATCAAAATCCCGTCGCCCTGTTCGACGACGAAGCTGATATCGCGCAGCGCGGTCTTGGCCCACGGCGTGCCGGTGTTGTATTCGTGTGCCACGCCGACGATTTCGAGCACCGGCTTGGTGGTGCGGCGCCCGGCGTTGATGCCCGGCGACGGGGGCGGAGCCGTTTCGACCAGGCCGGTGTTGTCGGGGGAATCGCTGAGGTTGATCGTCCGGTCGGCCGACGCGGCCTCGTTGTCGAAGTGCGTGATGTGCACCAGGGCGGTGCGATGCCGATCGGGAAGGCCCGACAGCACTTTCAAGAGGACGTCACGGCCCTCTTGGTCGATCATGCTGGTGAACTCGTCAGCGATCAGCAGCGCGGGTTCCCGGGCCAGCGCCGCGGCCAGCGCGAGGCGCTGCAGTTCCCCGCCGGACAGGCCGCCGGTATCGCGCTCGGCGAAACCCTCCAGGCCCACTTCGCGCAACAAGCGGTCGGTATCGACCTCGGTGCCCGGCGGCAGCCCCCAGACCACGTCGTCGGCCACCCTGGTGCCCAACACCTGACTCTGCGGGTGCTGCAGAACGAGCGCCGTGCCGCCCAGCCTGCCCAGCCCCACCGCGCCCGGGCGCTGCACCGAACCCGACGTCGGTTCCTGGCCCGCCAGGATCAGCGTCAGCGTCGTCTTCCCGGACCCGTTGGCGCCGATGACGGCAACGTGTTCGCCGACCTGTAGTTCCAGGCTGACCTCACGCAGCGCGTCTTGCTTGGCGTGGGGGTAACGGAAGCGCACGTGGTCCAATCGCACCGGCACGGGACCGATCGCGGCGTCGGGGGCCTCGGCCGGGGCGTCGAGCTTGTGCACGTCCGGAACGTTGCCCATCCGATTCAGCAAGCGGGAAAGTGCCCACCAACCGATCAACGACGAGAACACCACCCCGTAGGTGACATACGCGAGCATCAGCCAGTGCCAGTGATGCAGTCCGAATTCGAAGCACCGCTTCACGTCGGCACCGAGCCACTGCAGGTCCACCCGGTTCAGGAAGGCGACGACACCGTCGACGTTGGCCGCCATCACCTCAAAAATCAGGTGGCGCAGCCGGTTCAGCACCATCAACGCGCCGACGGTCGCGGCGGCGACGGCGAGGCCGGCGATCAAGGACAAGGCGATCACCGTCGGGGTGCCCCGGCCCCTGCGCTTGACCCATCCGGTCAACCCGCCGATGTATGCGCAGTTGGCGACGGCGATGAAACTGCCCAGCCCGGAGATGAGGAACGCGATCATGCCGGCAGCAAACGTCGCGGCGAGCAGCACCCGAAGCCGGTAGCGGTAGGTCAGCAGCCCCATCGGAACCGTGCCGAGCAGCGCCAATCCCTGTGCGAACGGGACCACCCCCGCGATGATGGCGATGGCCGCGCAGAGCGCCCCCATGACCGAGGCCTGCGCCAATTCGGCCGGCTGTAGAGGTCCACCCCGATGGCGCGACCGAACGGGGCGGCGGGCATTCACTTCACCGATTGTGCCAGGCGGCAGCGCAAAGTCGGGTCGTCCGCTCCGCGGCTTCCGACCCGCCCGGCCCGGCCGCCGCTCGTCTCACATAGCAAAGCTATGGAACGATGGGTGGCATGGACAGAGTTGTCGAGACCGCAAACGTCGAGGCTCAACAGCTGGGGGCGGATCTGCTGGGCGTGGTGGCGCGGCTCAACCGGCTGGCCACCCAGCGAATCCAGATGCCGTTGCCCGCCGCGCAGGCCAGGCTGCTCGCCACGATCGAAGCCCACGGAGAGGCCCGAATCGGGGACCTCGCATCCGTTGATCACTGCTCGCAGCCGACCATGACCACGCAGGTGCGCCGGCTCGAGGACGCCGGCCTGGTCACCCGGACCGTCGACCCCGGGGACGCCCGCGCGGTCCGGATCCGGATCACCCCCCAGGGCAAGCGCATGCTCAACGCGGTGCGCGCCGACCGCGCGGCCGCGATCGAACCGCAGCTGGCGTTGCTCGAGCCAAGGGACCGCCAGGTGCTCACCGACGCGGTGGAGGTGCTGCGGCGGCTGCTCGAGAACGCGTCGCCGGCGGCCCGGCGCAACGCGCCCTGACAAGCACGCCCCCGGTGCATGGACGGCGGCCGGCGGGTAGACACTAAGCCGAGCTGACCGGCGTGACGAAAGGTGGCGGCCAATGCGGACCGAGGGTTCCGCTTTCAGAGCCTCCCCGTTGACCGTATGGGTCGGGTCGATGAGATTCGATTTCGCGCCCGGCCGCGACGTGATCGTCGGCTACGGACCGGGCTGCGACATCGCGCTCGAGCGCCTCGGCCCGGTCGCCTCGCCGCCGCCCGCGCCCCGCCCGGAGGTGGTGCTGCGATTCGCCGGCGCCCACTGGGTGGCCATCGACCTGAGCCACAACGGCATATTCGTCGACGGAGCGCGGGCGTCCACGGTGACCATTCGCGACGGCCAGGCGATCGGCATCGGTGATCCGCAGCGCGGTCCCCGGCTGACGTTCCAACTCGGTCAGCCAGCCGGCCCGCCCGGCCAGGCGCCGCGCCCGGCGCCCCGGCCCGCCGCCGCTTATCCCCCGCCCCGTCCGGTCGCGCCGCACGATCCGGGTCCGCCGGCTCCGACCCAGCGCGACACCCAGCGCATGCCCGCGCTCCCGCAGCAACCGCCGGCGCCCGAGCGCCCGGCCCACCCGGACCCGGCGCCGCCCATTCCGCCACCCGCCGCGGCGGAGGCGCCGGCGAAGGGTCCGAGCTTGATCGAGCGGATGGTCACCTCCAAGCTGCGCGTCCCGGGACCGTCTCCGCGCACCGCGGAACCGAACGCCACCTATCGCCTGCCGCTGGACGCCGAGGCCCGCACCGTCGGGGTGACCGCATATCAGCTCGGGCTCGCCGTCGACGGGCGCGAGACGCTGTCGGGCATCTCGTTCGCGGCTCGCCCGGGCATCTTCACTGCCGTGGTCGGGCCGTCGGCCGCGCGCAATTCCGCGCTGCTCGGGCTGCTCGCCGGCACCAGGCAGCCCAGCTCGGGGCTCGTCGCCGTCGACGGCCACGACGTCCACGCCGAGCCGGAGTCCATGCGCGCCCGCATCGGCATCGTGTCGCCCGACGACCGGGTGCACCGGCAGCTCACGGTCGAACGGGCCCTGAGGTACGCCGCCGAAATGCGCCTGCCCCAGGATGTCTCGTCCGAGCAACGCGACCGCGTGGTCGGCCAAGTCCTCGAGGAACTCGAGCTGACGCCGCACCGGACCACCCGGATCGCCAAACTCTCGCCCGAGTTGCGCCGGTGCGCCGCGCTGGCGGTCGAGCTCGTCACCCGGCCGACGCTGCTCGTGGTCGACCAGCCGGGCGCCGGTCTCGATGCGGAGCAACAGCGTCACGTGATGGCGATGCTGCGACGCCAGGCCGACATCGGCTGCGTGGTCGTGGCCGCCGTCTCGCCGCCGACGTCCTTGGCGGATCTCGACCTGTGCGATCAGGTGCTGGTGCTCACCTCGGCCGGTGCGACGGCATTCCTCGGGCCACCCGCCCAAGTCGAATCCGCGTTCGGCACCGCCGACTGGTCGGCGGTGCTCGCACGGGTGAGCGCCGACCCCGAGGGGGCGCACCGCGCCTTTCGCGCCCGGCCACCGGAGCCGGCGCTGGCGGGCCCGCCCGAGGTCGCCGCGCCGTCGCCCGCCCCGGCCAAGGCCCCCACGAAACGGCAAATCCGGCTGCTGGCCCGCCGCGACGCCCGGCTGCTGTTCGCCGACCGCCTGTATTTCGTCTTCTTGGCGATTCTGCCGTTCGCGCTGGCGGGCCTGACCCTGCTGATCCCCGGCGATGCCGGCCTGGCCCGGCCCAAAGCCGGCGGCAGCCACCCGCACGAAGCCCTCGAGATTTTGGCCGCCCTCAACGTCGCCGCGGTGATCATCGGCACCGCGCTGACCATCCGCGCCGTCGTGCGCGAGCATCGCATCTTCCGGCGCGAGCAGGCTCTCGGCACGTCGACCGCGGCCTACCTGGCCGCGAAGATCCTGGTCCGCGGCCTGGCCGCGGCCATCCTGACGGCCATCCTGTTCGCCCTCGTCGTCGCCGAGAAGGGCGCCCCCGGGGGCGGGGCCGCGTTGCTGCGCAACGCCACGGTCGAGCTCTACGTCAGCATCGCGGTGACGGCCATCGTGTACGCGGTGATCGGGCTCGCGCTGTCGACACTGGGCAAGTCGCTCCGCGAAGTCCTGCCGCTGGTGCTGCCGGTGATCCTGGCCTCCGCGCTGCTCAACGGCAGCCTGGTTCAGCTGGCGAGTAAGTGGGGCTTCCAACAGATTTCCTGGTTCGTTCCCGCCCAGTGGGGCTTCGCCGCGTCGGCTTCCACGGTCAACCTGCGCAGGGTCGACCCGCTGGCCGCCAACTCCGAGGTGTGGACCCACTACAGCGGGTGGTGGGTATTCGACATGACGATGCTCGTGCTGTTCGGCGTCGCGGCGGCCGGCCTTGCGCTCTACCGGCTGCGGCCCCGGGATCATCACATCGCGAGCAACAGAAACTGAGTGATCTGGCTCGGTGAAAAGTTGTTGTCGCTGACCAGCACCACCGACTGGCGACCGTCGGGCAGCTTCGGTCCCAGCGTGATGCCCTCGACATTGTCCAGCGGCGAAAGCCCCGGTGTGGCCGACAGGTCCAGCGCGAGCGTCTTACTCATCGGGGTGACGGCGGCGTCCTGCATCGACGGGATGGCCGAAACGTCGGTCGCGGCGCCGATCTCGGCCCGGTAGATCCGCACGGTCGGCGGGGTGGCCGCGGCGCGTTCGATCACCAGAAACGTGGTGTCGGACAGCGCCACCAGATCGGAGACGCCGTTGAGTTCGGCGGGCGGGACGGGCGGCTCCATCGGGTAGGCGTACTGGGCGGTGGGCGTGCCGGTGGCGACGTCGAACTTGGTGATCCGGGTCAGCACGCGGTGACCGTCGCCCCCGGTCGGGCCGTCGTTGTAACCCGGGTCCTCCATCGCCGCGAACAACGTGCGGCCGTCGGGCGTCAGCGCCAGGCCCTCCAGCGCCTTGTCCCGGCGCGGGCCCTTGTTCTGCGCGGACATCGCCAGGTTGGCCGGCAAGGTGAACTCGCCGAGATAGGCACCGTCGAGCGCGGCGGTCCGGATCCAGGGGTCGAGCAACACCGGCCCGTCCGTGAGCCGCTCGCCCTCGGAGGACCAGTACAGCCGCTGTCGCGCCGGGTCGAACGCGATGCCCTCGGGATCGGGCGGGACCACCGGTGGCGCGGCATCCAACGTGAGCGGCCGGAACGGCTGACCGGAACGGTCCAGCAGGGCGTGGGTGCCGGTGAAGGTGACCCTGTCAATTCCCCTGTCCGACAGGGACAACTGCACGGTGTAGAACCGGGCGGGGTTCTTCTTCGAGCGGTCATCGCTGATGACGTAGTAGAGCTGGCGGCCGGGGTCATAGCTCAGCGCCGACAGCCCGCCGATGATCGTTCCGTCGAAGGCCTCATCGAACGGAACCTGCGCCTGACCGATATAGGTCAGCATCGGCCGCGGTGATGCCGCCGGGGCGGGCGGGTGCGCCGGCGCGCAGCCGGCGAGCGCCAGGGCGAGTAACGCGCACGCCGCGCTAAGGCGAAGACCCATAGCGGAGAAGGTATCGCCGAGCCCGCGCTCGCGGCGAAAACGGCGCGCGACCACGCACCGGATGCGCGCTGGGCGTGAAGGCCAATTGGCATCAGGTCGTTATTCCCGCCGCGCGAAGCGCAGGATACGGTCGGGTTATGGCGTCAGACACCACCACCATTGCCGACCAGCTCCGCAACGCCCTCGACGGGCGTTGGCGTGACACCAGGAACCAGCTGCGCTCCACCATGAGCGAGGACCTCTTCCGGCCGCACTACACACCGAACACGGTGATCGCCCGTACCAAGGTGGCCGAGCAGATGAGGATCATGGCCGCGTTCGGTGCGGCCGCCGACAACTTCCGTAAGGAGCACGGCGGCACCGGCGACATCGGCGCCGCGATCACGATGATCGAGATGCTCGCGATGTCCGATCTGTCGCTGATGGTCAAGGCCGGGGTTCAGTGGGGCCTGTTCGGCGGCGCCGTCGAAAACCTGGGCACCGAGCGCCACCACGAGGCGTACGTGAAGAAGATCATCAGCCTGGAGCTGCGGGGCTGCTTCGCGATGACGGAGACGGGGCACGGCAGCGACGTTCAGTCGCTGGAGACCACCGCGACGTACGACCCCGCGACGGAGGAGTTCATCATCCACTCCCCCACGCCGACCGCCCGAAAGGACTACATCGGCGGGGCGGCCGAAACGGCCACCATGGCAGCGGTATTCGCGCAACTGATCACGACCGAGGACGGCAAGCCCGTCCAGCACGGCGTGCACTGCCTGATGGTGCCGATCCGCGACGCCGACGGCAACGACCTGCCCGGGGTGACGACGTCGGACTGTGAATACAAGGGCGGCCTGCCCGGCGTGGACAACGGGCGCATCGTGTTCGACCACGTGCGCGTGCCCCGCGTGAACCTGCTCAACAAGTACGGCGATGTGGCGCCGGACGGCACCTACAGCTCGCCGATCGAGAACCCGAACCGCCGGTTCTTCACCATGCTGGGCACGCTGGTCCGTGGGCGGATCACGGTCGGCGGCAGCGCGGGCGCCGCCGCCCGCGTCGCGCTCGACATCGCCACGCGATACGCCTTGCAGCGCAAGCAATTCAGCGCGCCCGACGACGAGTCCGAGGTGCTGATCATGGACTACCTGGTGCATCAGCGCCGGCTGTTTCCCTTGATCGCAAAGTCATACGCGTTGCAGTTCGCCCAGAACGAACTGGTCAGCAAGTGCCATGACATCCAGACCGCGGACGCGGTCGACGCCGACGAGCAGCGCGAGCTGGAATCGCGCGCCGCCGGACTGAAGGCGGCCAACACCTGGCACGCGTCCCGGGCGATCCAGGAGGCGCGCGAGGCGTGCGGCGGCGCCGGCTACATGGCCGAGAACCGGCTGATCGCCCTGCGCGGGGACACCGACGTGTTCACCACGTTCGAAGGCGACAACCATGTGCTGACGCAGTTGGTGGCCAAGGAACTGCTGACGGCCTACGCCGATGACATCCGCAGCATGAGCCCGGTCGAGTGGGTGCGCTTCGCCGCCAACACCGTTGGTGAGCGCGTCGTCAAACGCACTGCGGCGGAAGCGATTATCCAAACGATTGTGGACGCCCGACAGGACAGCGAGGAAGAGGGCAGCCTGTTCAACCGCGGCACCCAGATCAAGATGTTCGAGGATCGCGAGGAATATCTGCTGGCGTCGGTCGCGCGGCGGCTGCAGGCCAAGTCCAAGGAGATGTCGGAATTCGACGCGTTCAACTCGGTGCAGGATCACGTGCTGCACGCCGCGGGCGCGCACATCGACCGCGTGGTGCTCGAAGCGTTCGTCGCCGGCATCGATGCGTGTCCCCACGAGGAAACCCGGGAATTACTAGGGGTTTTGTGCGACCTGTATGCGCTGTCGGTCATCGAAGACGACAAGGCGTGGTACATCGAACATCGGTACCTGTCCACCGAGCGGGCCAAAGCCGTCACCCGCGGCATCAACGATCGGTGCCGCGCGCTGCGGCCGCACGCGCAAACGCTGGTCGACGGCTTCGGAATTCCGGAGCAGCTGCGTTACGCCGAGATGCTGCACCCGGAGAACTTGACCGAGTCGGTCACCAGCTGACGGAACGGTCATTGATTCGGGATCTTGCCGAGCGGCTTTAGCTTGCCGTCGGGGCCGATCTCGAATTTCACCGTACCGATCCCGGTGGGGCAGCACGGCTGATCGTTGCCCTTCAACCATTGGTACTGAACGGTGATGGCGTCATCGGAGGGCGGCAACACGGTGATGTACGGCTTGGGATTTGGAGTGGGTGTGCCCAGTGCCGTGTTGTGATCGAAGAACAGCAACTGCTGGCCGGTGGTTTCGCTCGCGATGGTCGGGATGATCTGCACCCAGTACAGGCGGCACTTCTTCGCATGTCCCCGAGCGATTTCCACCCACATGGTGCCGGGAATTGTGATGGGCACCGACGCGATCGCCCGCTGCACGGTGTCGGGCGTCGGCCCGTCGGAGTCCTTGCACTTGTCCGGTGGAGCCGCCGGCGCGGCGGGTTGCTTCCCGCCGCAACCGGCGGCCAGCAGAATCAGCGCAATCACAATCAGCTGACGCACTCGGTGAGCTTAGCGAAGGCTGTGAATGTGCCGTTTGTTTGGTTCCAGACGCTGTTCTGGCGGGCGTCGCGCGGGGGCGCCCGGGTAGCCTAAAGCGGGCCGACGGGTCGACGACGACCCGCGCTGAGCAGGGCATTTGTGGCTCTCTTCAGAGTTCACGCACGCGCTTCGTCCGGTGAGAGGAAGCCGTAAAGCGGGGGAAACTCCGGATACCAAGTGCCGAAACATCAACGTCGCACCATTTCACGTAGGCCCGTTGCGCTCAAAGGAAGGGAAGTGCGTGACCAGGGAGTCCATGGCGTCCACCAACGATGCCGTGAACACCGTGTGCGCGTACTGCGGCGTCGGTTGTGGGATGGTGTTGCAGGTCACAACCGATTCCGAGAGCGGCCGGCGTCACATCACCAAGTCCGTTGGGAACAAAGAACATCCGGCCAACTTCGGCCGGCTGTGCACCAAGGGTGCCACCACTTCGGACCTGCTCAGCGCGCCGGGGCGGATGGAATCGGCATACGTTCGCGCCGATCGCGGCGAGCCCATCGAGGCCGTCGAGATGGACCGCGCGATCACTGCTTGCGCGAACCGGTTACGCGCGATCATCGATGAGCACGGCCCGGATTCCTTTGCGATGTACGTGTCCGGGCAGATGTCCATCGAGGCGCAGTACCTGGCGAACAAGCTGACCAAGGGCTTCATCGGCACCAACCAGATCGAGTCGAACTCGCGGTTGTGCATGGCCAGCGCCAGTTCCGGCTACAAGCTCTCGCTGGGTGCGGACGGTCCGCCCGGCTCCTACGAAGACTTCGAGCACGCCGACGTCTTTTTCGTCATCGGCGCCAACATGGCCGACTGCCATCCCATTCTGTTCTTGCGGATGATGGAGCGCGTCAAGGCCGGGGCGAAGCTGATCGTGGTGGACCCGCGCCGCACCGCCACCGCGGAAAAGGCCGACCTGTTCCTGCAGATCGCCCCCGGGTCCGATCTGGCGTTGCTCAACGGGCTGTTGCACCTGATCGTCGAGAACGGGCACACCGATCCCGAATTCATCGCCGAGTGCACCGAGGGCTGGGAGGCGATGCCGGGCTTCCTGGCGCAGTACACCCCCGACACGGTCAGCGAAATCACCGGGATCCCCGCGGAAGACATTTGCACGGCGGCCGAAATGATCGGCGCGGCAGACAATTTCGTGAGCTGCTGGACCATGGGCCTCAACCAGAGCACCCACGGCACCTGGAACACCAACGCCCTCTGCAACCTGCACCTGGCGACCGGCGCGATCTGCAAACCCGGCAGCGGCCCCTTCTCGCTCACCGGCCAGCCCAACGCGATGGGCGGCCGCGAAATGGGTTACCTGGGGCCGGGATTGCCCGGGCAGCGTTCGGTCCTGTCCGCGGACGACCGCGCCTTCACCGAAGACCAGTGGGGCATCCCCCGTGGCACACTGCGTGCCGAAGTCGGCAGCGGCACCGTCGACATGTTCTCCCGGCTGGCGGACGGGGAGATCAAGGCGTGCTGGATCGTCTGCACCAATCCTGTTGCCTCCGTTGCGAACCGGAGGACGGTGCTGGCCGGTCTCGAACGCGCCGAGTTGGTCGTCACCCAGGACGCGTTCCTCGACACGGAGACCAACGAATACGCCGACATCCTGCTGCCGGCCGCCCTGTGGTCGGAGGCCGAGGGGGTGATGGTCAATTCCGAGCGCAACATGACGCTGCTACAGCCGGCGATCGCGGCACCAGGCGACGCAATGCCCGACTGGCAGATCATCGCCCGGATCGCTTGCGAGATGGGCTTTTCGGACGCTTTCAGCTACAGCTGCGCCGAGGAAGTCTTCGACGAGATCAAGCGGTTCTCGAACCCGAACACCGGGTACGACCTGCGGGGGGTCAGCTACCAGCGGCTGCGCCGGGGCCCGCTGCAGTGGCCGTGCCCGCCCGGGGGCACCGGTGACCGCAATCCCATTCGCTATCTCAACGACGGCGTCAGCCAGGCCCGGCTGGTCCGCGAGGACGGCAGCGCGCCGCGGTTGGCGTTCCCCACCGCGAACGGTCGCGCGCAGTTCTTCGCCCGTCCGCACCTGCCGCCCGACGAAATGCCCGACGCCGACTTCCCGGTCGTGTTGAACACCGGCCGCCTGCCGCACCAGTGGCACACGATGACCAAGACCGGCAAGGTGGCCAAGCTGAACAAGCTCAACCCCGGCCCGTTCGTCGAGATCCACCCCGATGACGCCGCGCGGCTGGAGATCACCGACGGCGACGCGATCGAAATCGCCTCCCGGCGTGGCCGCGCCGTCCTGCCCGCCGCGATCAGCGACCGGGTGCGCCCCGGCAACTGCTTCGCCCCGTTCCACTGGAACGACGTCTTCGGCGAATACCTCGCCATCAACGCCGTCACCAACGATGCGGTGGACCCGATCTCGAACCAACCGGAATTCAAGGCCTGCGCCGTCGCGCTGGCGAAAGTCGTTGTCCCCGCACCGGACCCGGGCGTCAAACCAGAGCCACCGGGCGCCGGCGCACCGGATCCAGCGGCCACGGAGGTAACGGAAATCAGCGTGTCACACGTCGATGCCCTCGCCGACTTGCTCGGCGTGGCAACGAGACCCGTGCCGGAATTCGACGAGCCCGGCCGCTCCTACCTTGCCGGGATGTTGACCGCACTTCGGTCGGACGCCGGTAGACGGACGGCCGGGGTGCCGACCCTGCCGCGCAGCGCCCCCTTCGATTCCGACACCCGGCTGTGGGTGGACGGCCTGCTCGCCGGCCTTTTCTCACGCAACGATGCGCCCGGGCCAAAGCCGGCCCCGGCGGTCAAGGAAGCGACGCGCAAGCCCGCCGACCGGGCGCCCATCGTGCTGCTGTGGGCATCACAGACCGGGAACGCCGAAGAGCTCGCCGCGGATGTCGCGGCGCGACTGCGCGAGGCCGGCTTGCCGGTGGCGTTGCACGCCATGGACGACTTCCCCGCCGCCGAATTGAGCACGACGCGGGAACTGCTGCTCATCACCAGCACGACCGGCGACGGTGACCCGCCGGACAACGGCACCGGCTTGTGGCGCGCGTTGACGTCCGACGGGGCACCCAGGTTCACCGACACCCGGTATGCCGTGCTGGCCCTGGGCGATTCGAACTACGACGACTTCTGCGGTCACGGACGCGTCCTGGACGCCCGCCTCGCCGAGCTGGGCGCGACCCGCATCACCGCCCGCGCCGACTGTGAACCCGACTACGACGGCCCCGCGGCCAAGTGGACGGGCGACGTCATTGCGGCACTGACCCGCACACCCACGTCGGTCGGCCACGACGGCATAGCTCCGGCGCCGGCGCGGGCTTCCGCGGTCACCGCGTCGTCGCGGCCCGGTCAGCCGAACACCTACAGCAAGAAGCATCCGCTGATCACGGGGATGGTCCGTAACACCGTGCTGAGCCGGCCGAAGTCCGCGAAAGACGTGCGGCACTTGGTTTTCAGCCTGCCGGAAGAAGCCGTCACCTATGAGGCCGGCGACGCGCTCGGGGTGTGGCCGCGCAACAGCGACCAGTTGGTGGACGAATGGTTGTCGGTCACCGGCCTGGACGGGCAGACCCCGGTCGAGGTCGGTGAGCACGGTCTGATGTCGTTGCGCTCGGCGCTCACCGAGCGCATCGAGATCGCCCACATCAGCCGAGACCTGGTGCGGTTCGTGCAGGAGCGCACCGGCGATGCGAAACTGGCGGAGCTGCTGAAGCCGGAAAACAAACGCGCGCTGGCGGATTGGTCGTGGGGGCGGCAGTCCATCGACCTGCTGGCCGAGCTGCCGGTCTGGGCGTCGGCCCACGAGTGGTTGCGGGTCCTCAAACGCCTTCAGCCGCGGTTGTACTCGATCTCGTCGAGCCCCAAAGCGTGCCCGGGAGAGGTTCACCTGACGGTCTCACCGGTGCGCTACAACTTCCAAGGCGTCCCGCGCCGCGGGGTGTGTTCGACCTACCTCGCCGACCGCTCCCCCGGCGATCGGGTGGCCGTCTACCTGCAGTCGTCGAGCAACTTTCGGCCTCCCCGGGATTCGGAGACGCCGATGGTGATGATCGGCCCGGGCACCGGGATCGCGCCCTTCCGCGCTTTTCTGCAGGAGCGGCGGGCGCTGGGCCACACCGGAGGAAACTGGCTGTTCTTCGGTGAGCAACACGCCGCGACCGACTTCTACTACCGCGACGAGCTCGAGCAGATGCGCACCGACGGATTCCTCACCGAGTTGGACCTCGCCTTCTCCCGCGACCAGCGGCAGAAGGTCTACGTCCAGCACCTGATGCGTCAGCGCGGCGCCCAGCTGTGGCGCTGGCTGCAGGACGGCGCGCAGCTCTACGTCTGCGGCACGGCCGACCCCATGGCCAAGGACGTCGACCGCGCGCTCTGCGATATCGCGGCCGAACACGGCAACCTCGATCCCGACGCCGCCAAGGATTACGTCCGGTCGTTGAGCGCCGACAAGCGCTATCACCGTGACGTCTACTAGACCGCCGGTGTCGCCCGACTCGTAATAATCCGGAAACATCACGCATCTGCCGCTGAAACAACCTCGCTGCACCATTCACTCAATTGGTTGCTCCGAGGAGGGACGTAGGCGTGGCTCTGGATTTCGAGGGGCCCATCGAGGACACCGCGCGGGCCATCTGCCCGCTGCAGTGCCGGCTGCGGCGCGCCGCAGAAGACGACCAGCTCGGCGACCGGGTTGATTGGGCCGGGTTGCCGATCAACCTGGACTTCGCGTTCTCACCCCAACAACGCGACAAGGTCTACGCCCAGCACCTGATGCGCAAACGCGGCACCCAGCTTCGGCGGCGCATGCAGGACAGGGGCCAATGGTGCGCCTGCGAATCCGCGGCCGACGGTCGACGCGGGGTGCAGGACGCCGACTCGACGCCCGGTCGGTAGTCACCTAGGGGCTTGCGGGTCCGGCAATAGAAATCATCGGGGTTGCAATCCGCCCCGCATCTGTTGGCCGGGTAGTTTGCCGGAACCGATCGCCGCGGTTTGCGTTTCGTGGGCTGCTGAACGGCGGTTACTTCCCACCGCAGTGGACATCCCGAGTTCCTGACTGTCAACCGGTAGCCCGGGACCAAGCCGTCGCAGCTAGGCCGCGGCGGTTTGCTGGCCGTTACGTTGAAGAAGTCGGGGTCGGCGTGCGCGACAAGAGCGGTGTGGGAAATCGATGGTGGACGTGTCAATTATCGAAACCTCGGGGTTGGGCGACCGCAGCTATCTGGTGAGCGACGGTGAGGTTGCGGTAGTCATCGACCCTCAACGGGACATCGACCGGGTGCTGGAGCTTGCCGGCGACCTGCGCATCACGCACGTGTTGGAGACCCACATCCACAACGACTACGTGACCGGCGGCCTGGCACTCGCGGAAGCGACCGGCGCCCATTACGTCCTCCCCGCCGGCGAGGATCTCAACTTTGAACACCACCCCGTCCGCGACGGCGATCGGATCGACACCGGAGCGCTCCATCTCGAGGTTCTGTTCACCCCCGGACACACACATCACCACGTCAGCTACGCGCTCCGCGACCATTCCGGCCAGCCCGTCGGGGTGTTCACGGGAGGCTCCATGCTGTTCGGCAGCACCGGACGGACCGATCTGGCCGGTGCGGAGCACGCCGCGGAACTGGCTCGGCTGCAATACCATTCGGTCCGCCGAATCGCCGACGCACTGCCCGCGACGACGGCCGTCTACCCCACGCACGGCTTCGGCAGCTTTTGTTCGGCCGCTCCCACCGACGGCGACGAGTCCACGATCGGCGACGAGCGCCAAACGAACCCGGCGTTGACCCAGGACGAGCAGGACTACGTCGACGAGCTGCTGGCCGAACTGGCGGCCTACCCCGCGTACTACGCGCACATGGGCGTGATCAACAGGGAAGGTCCCCGGGCACCGGACCTGTCCCCTCCCCAACCGGTGGACCCCGGCGAACTACGCGCCCGCATCGACGACGGGCAATGGGTCGTCGATTTGCGCAATCGAACCGCGTTCGCGGCCGGACATCTGGCGGGCAGCTACGGGTTCGAGCTGTCCGGCTCCTTCGTCAACTACTTCGGCTGGCTTTACGCCTGGGGCGCGCCGTTGACCTTGATCGGTGAGGACGCGCAACAGGTTGCCGACGCCCAGCGCGAACTGTCCCGCATCGGAATCGACCGGCTGACCGGCAGCGCCACCGGTGACATTCGCGCACTCGCCGACGGAATTGAGCCGCGAAGCTACCGCGTCGCGGACTTCGAGGAGCTGGTCGATGCGCTCGACGATGCGCGCGTCCTGGTCCTTGATGTTCGCCAAGCCGGCGAGTTCGCCGGCGGCCACGTGCGCGACGCGATCAATATCGCCTTGCATGAACTGCCAGAACGCCTCGACGAGCTTCCACACGAACGCCAAGTATGGATCCACTGCGCGAGCGGCTACCGGGCATCGATCGCCGCCGCGCTCCTCGACCGCGAGCACCGTGACGTCGTGCTCGTCGACGACGACTACGGCAACGCCGAAAAGCTCGGGATAACCACCCCCTGACACCGATCAGCACCGGGAGTAAAACCATGAACGCACCGACTACCGACGCGATCAGCTCGATCGAGCTGCGGAAGCTCATCGAGTCGCCTAAATCACCACGCGTCGTTGATGTTCGGACCCCGGCGGAATTCGAGACCGCACACATCGCGGGGTCCCTCAATGTGCCGCTCGACGTGCTCGAGCGGCACGGCGCCGAGGTCGCCCAGCGCCTGCGCGACGACGACGTCGTGTTGGTGTGCCGTTCGGGGCAACGCTCGACGAAGGCTCAAGCGCTGCTGCGCAACGCCGGGCTCGACAGCGGGCGGGTGCTCGAAAACGGCATCACCGACTGGGAGGGCAAGGGTTTCGAGGTAGACCAGGGCGCGCAACGATGGGAGCTGGAGCGTCAGGTCCGGCTCGTCGCCGGGTCAGTGGTGCTGTCGTCCATTATCGGCAGCGTCGCGGTCCCTCGGCTCAAGTGGGTGGCGGCCGCCATCGGGGGTAGCTTGACATACGCCGCTCTGAGCAACACCTGCGCCATGGCCACGGCGCTGTCCAAACTGCCTTACAACCGCGGGGCGGCCTCCGACGTGACCACGGTGCTGTCGCAGCTCGACCGGTGACCCGGGTCTAAAGACGATGACTGTCCGGTCGAAGCGCACCGATGTCGGTCAGGTCGCCGGCCCGACCGAACAGATGGCCCTGCGCCAGGCCGCACCCGGCCGCGCACACCGTCTCGGCCTGCTCGGAGGTTTCGATTCCTTCGGCAATGACGGTCAGGCCGAGGGCTTCACAGAGGCCGATCACTGAGCGATACAGCGTCAGGTTCCGTCCGGGCTCGACACCCGTAGCCAGCCCGCGGTCGAGTTTCACCATCTGCACCGGCAACGAGTGCAAGTACGTCAACGAGTTGTAGCCCCCGCCGAAATCGTCCAAGGCCACTCTGATCCCCAGGTCGTTCAAGCGTCTGATGGCCACCGCCGCATCGGCGAGGTCCACGATGGGGACCGTCTCCGTGATCTCCAGGACGACTCGTCGCGGCTGCAGCCCATACCGGGAAAGCGTGCGGCTGATGACCCGTTCAAAGTCCACGCTGCCCAACCGTGCCGCGCCGATGTTGATGTGAATGTCCAAGTCGAGGCCGGACGATTGGATTTGCTTGCAGGCCCGGTCGAGTACCACGGCATCGAATTCTGCCCCCATGCCATGGGCCTCGGCCAAAGAGACGAAGGTCTGGGGAGCAATCTGTATGCCGCTGGGTGTGGTCCAGCGGGCAAGCGCCTCGACCGCCACCGGCGTTCCCTCCGGGAGCTTGACGATGGGCTGAAATTTCAGCCGAAACCCTTCGGGGACACCGCCTTTGGCCTGCCGGAGCGCCGTCGGAAAATCTTCGGACACGCTGAACGCCGGCCGGTACACCACCGCGGTGTCCTTGCCCAACCGCTTGCCGGTGTACATCGAGGTGTCGGCCTGCCTGAGCAGATCGTCGGAGGTCGGAGGCGGGCCGTCACCGCCGGGACTGACCAGGCCCATGCTGGCGCGCACCCGCACCGACGTGCCGTGCACCGAGAACGGGTTGCGAAGCGCTACCCGCAGCTGGTCGGCGACGAGTTCGGGCGCCTGCACGACACCCGTGATGAGGATGGCGAACTCGTCACCGCCGATACGAGCCAGCGTGTCGTCGGCACGGAGGCAACTCCGCAGCCGCGCGCTGATCGCGCAAAGGAGTTCGTCGCCGGCGGCGTGTCCGAATCGGTCGTTGACCTCTTTGAAATCGTCGATGTCGACGAAGATCAGCACGAACGGCCCGTCGCGGATCGCGTCGTCGAGCCGTTGCGCCAACAACAATCGATTGGGCAAGTCGGTCAACGGGTCGTGGTAAGCCTGATAGGCGAGGCGGCGTTTGGTGTCGATGAGCTGTTCGGTGAGCATCCGCTGCACGCGCATCGCCACTAGGTACCGGGTCGCGACGAGCAAGGCCATCGCGACGTAAGTGCCGATGAAGACGGGGTCGACCCGTTGTCCGATGAGCTGGTGGAAGCTGATGAGCGCCGTGCTGCCCATGAAACCCACGTAGGGCAGGGTGAGCTGCGCCCAGTTCGTCGGCTGTTCTTCGTCGTGCGCGGGACGCGCCCGCGGCGGGAAATCCAGCACGCTCAACGCGATGAACAGCGGAGCGATGACGAAGCCGGTGCCGACCCACAAGTCGAGCTGGGCCACGGCGACGCTACGCAGGTAGGCCAGCAGCCGATCCGATGACGTCAGGGTGATCACCGCGGCGGCGAGCAGCATGTAATTCACGCGGTAAGGCAGATACGGCGGATACCACATCGCCACCAGAACGGCGCTCACGACCACGACGAGTTCGACTGCCGCGATGCCGGCAACGACCGCGGTGTTGGTCGACCGCGGCAGCGCGGCGCCGTGCATGGCCCCCAACCGGGCGACGTAGACCAGGTGGAAGAACGCCAGCGCCGCCAACATTCCATCGAGGCCCGCGGTGATGAGGCTCTGCCGGCCAAGCAGCCACGTTCGCGCCTGCCCGCGAACGGCGGACCCCACCAGCACCAGCATCGCGACGGCGAACAGCAGCCCGGCAACGAAATAACCGGCGATCGCCGACGGCGGCGCGGTCGCGCCGCTACCGGCTGTACGGACCCGCTGCGACAGGGCCTCAGCGGTGAGGAAAACGGCGATGGCCACCAGCAGGATCACCCGCCACCACCGCGCCGGCCCGGTCACCCGCCGAACGACGAGCAACCCCGCGAGCAGCGCCACCACGCACAACGTCGCTTCGAGAACGAACTGCACCCGCAGCGCCGGTTGCAGTCCCCACAGCCCGAGCGCGTTGAATGCCGCCGCGGCAAGGACGAGGGCAGACAGCCCGAAACACACGCGGGGACTCAAAAAACGCAACGCGCCCCCAATCCCCCGATACGACCTGTCGATCTTGACAGAACAGGGCAAAGCCGCGGGCCGTTATCGCTTACGCCGGCAAACGCCCGGGGTGGCCGGTCACCGACGGTACGGTCCGCGCGGCACGATCAGGTTGGGTTGAGCGCGTGACCGTGAACGCCACCGGCGCCGACCTGCGCGTCTTGCACCTCGACGGCGACGGCCTGGATCGCGTTGCCGCCATAGCCGAACCGATTCCATTCGGGTCGGTCGGGTTGCGTGTTGCCCGCCTCGTCGGTCGCCCGTGCCCGCAGCGTCGTCGACCCGCGAAGGTCGCAGTGCGTGAACAACTCCCACCACTGCCAGCTGTGTCGGCGGCGCTCCCCGACGAGTCGGGCGGCCTGCCACGGACCGTCGCCGATGCGCACCTCCACCCGGTCGATGGGTGCCGCCCCCGACCAGGCCACGCCGCGAACGACGATATCCCCTGCGGTTACCGGGGCACCGTCGGCAGGCTGGACGATCAACGCGCGGACGCGTTGCAGGCGGATCGGTTCCCGGATGATGCCGCCGTCGCGTTCCCACTCGTAGTGATATCGCTGCGTTTGGAAGAAGGCCTCGAAAGCGTGGTCGATGACATCGATCTCGGTCAGCCACTTGACTGAAGCGACCGAATACCAGCCGGGCACGATCAACCGGACGGGACGACCATGCTGCAACGGCAGCGGTTCACCGTTCATCGCATAGGCGACGAGCGCGCCGGAGTCGCGGGCGTCCCGCACCGACAAGGCGCGCTCGAACCGCACCGGCGCCGTCGCGCCGTCCATCGGACCTGAGTCGGCACCGCGGAACACGACATCGTGGGCGCCCGCGGACAGTCCCGCCCTGTTCAGGACATCAACCAGCGGGACGCCGGTCCATTCGGCGGTGCTCGCCGCCCCGGATTGCCATTGCTCACCGTCGACCGGCGGATCGAAGTGGGCGCGACCGTTGCCGGCGCATTCCAGCGTCGCGAGCAGTGATTGTCTCGGCAAGTTGTGGAGATCGTGCAGGGAAAGGCACAGGGGCCGCTCAACCAACCCGGTGACCGTCAACTGATACAGCTGCGGATCCAGCACCGGCGTCGGGAAGTGGTTGCGAACGTAGAAGTGGGCGGTGGGCATCACAACACCCCCGACCAGCGCGGGGAGCGACGTCTCGCAATTGAGCGGATCCTCGCGGTGCACGACCAATCCGGGCTCGGCGCCATGGCTTACGATCGGTAGCCCGGCGGCGGCCCACGCGCACATGCCGCCCGCCAGGTTCACCGCATCGAAGCCAGAGCGACGCAACAACGCCGTCACGGCTGCGGACCGTCCCCCCGAGCGGCATACCACGACGATGCGGCGGTCGCGAGGCAGTTCATCTTCTCGAGTGCGCACGCGCGCGACCGGCAGGAGCATCGCGGCCGGCGCGTGCTCGGTACACCATTCCTCCGGCTCCCGCACATCGAGCAGCAGCGCGCCCGCGTCGACCAACGCTTTGGCCGCCCGGGGGCCGACCTGCGGTGTGTCCGAGACGATCTCATCGCCAATCGCGATCGGGAACCCGGCGGCTTGCCAGGCTTCGAAGCCACCGACCAGGGTCGCAACGTCGTCGAATCCCGAAGCCCGGAGCACGCCCGCGGCCACCATCGATCGCGGGCCGCTGGCGCAGTAGACCACCACCGGGGCCGTCGGATCCAAGGCGGAAAGCGAACCCGTCAGGTTCGGCAACGGAATCTCTCGTGCGCCGGGGATGATGCCCCGCATCGTCTCGTCGGCGCCGCGGACATCCAACAGTTGCAATTGCGGGTCCAGGCCGCGCAATTCGGCGAGCTGGCCGATGGTCAGGCGTGGCGAGGCCTCGACGAGCTCCGTGCCCTGTGGCTTGATCATCATCGGGAACCTTCTTCCAGAGTTGTCACCGAATGCGCGGGGCCGGTTGCCCGTACATGGCCACGACGACGGTCCGGTCCATGCTGTTCTCCGACCACACCCCCATCGAGCTGTTGGCGCAGTCGCGGATGATCGCCATGTCGTCGGGGTTGTAGTACCACTGGTTGACCAACTCCAGGCTGCTGATGGCGATGGCCGGGTTGATCGCGATCGTCTCGGACGCCTTGCCGCGGAACCCGGCGGCGTTGGCCCGGTCCTGCGGCGTCGACCCGTCGGAACCGATGTCGTCGTTGATGTTTCGGTTGTTCATCATGTCGTCGGCGTGCCATTGAGCGGCCAGCGTGAGCGCGTTGTCGCGGATCACATCGTTGGTGCAGCCGGCCTGGTGCTGCAACGTGTAGACGGCGGAGACGACGGCGCTGTTGAGCCGCTTGTTGTCGGCATGCGCGCTTGCCGGCGCCAGCAGCGCCGGCGCAGCGAGAAGCGCCGCCGCGGGTAGCGCGCGTACCCATCCGATCATGACCACTCCGCTCACACCGGGTCGAAATGCGAAACCAGCCATCGGCCGTTGACCTTCTCCAACACCACCCGGATAACCGGCTGGGTGTCGGTGGGAGCGCCCTCCCCGATCGTGACGGTCTGATTGACATACAGCAAGACCACGGCGTGGTTAGCCGTCACGGAAACGGGCGCGGCGGCACTGACCTTGGCGACCGCGCTGATACGCTTTTCCTTGGCCCCCGGTATGACCACCTGGCGGGTGAGCTCCGTGTAGGCGTCCTTGAAGTCTCCGGTCAGTCGCTCGCGTGCGGCGGCCAGATCCTTCTCCACCGAATCCGCCTTGTACGAAAGCAGGGCGACGGCGTCTTCGCTCGCGGCCCGCACCGATTCCGCTCGCACTCGCGCGAGGTCGTCGGACGAGGCCACCACCCACTTGAAGTAGCCCGCGCCGAGCGCCAGCAGCAACGCCAAGGCGGGCAGCACCGCGTACGCGACAACGCGGGACCACGCGATCGGTGGCCTTGCCCGCGTGGTGCCGGGCACGTCGTCAGAGCCCCCCTCGATGTCGACGGCATCCGAGTCCTCGGGCGTCGCCGAGTCGTCGACGTCGGCGTCGACCAGTTCCTCGTCGTGCATTTGGGTTTCACTCAACGTCGTCATGGCACGAACACCACGTTCGAAACCTTGGCGTCGTCGCCGACCGACCTGACCTCGATCCGCATTCGCCACTCCCGGGGCGCCTCCTCGCCAGCGGCGGTCCGCGACTTCACCGCGACCGCAACCAGGACCTGGGCCGCGTCGCCACGCTGCGACTCCAGGCCGGCATCGGTCACGGTGCCTTCTGATTTCGATTGCGCCGCCTTGACGACCTCGACGAACGGCTTGGACCGCTGCTCGAAGTCCTCACGGAAGGCGCCGGTGGCCAGATCGATGATGCGCTGCACGTCGGCATCGACTTCCGTGTAGTTGATGGTAGTGAGGTTCACCGCACCCTGACGCGCCACCTGCACGAACAGGTCGCGCTGCGCTTGTGCCTCGTGCTTCTGGTAGGCCCGGAAGCCAAGCCAACCGGTCAATCCCGCCAGCACCGTCACGACGAGCGCGCCGGCCACCAACGCCCGCCCGGTGTGCGATAGCCGCGGGATTATCCGCCGCCGTATGCGCGCGAGCCGGTTCTTCGCCTCCGCTAGGTCCTCAGCGGTGTCGTCAGCCTCGCTGGCCTGGTCGGCGACATCGCCGTCGTCGGCTGCCGTCGATTCGCCGAATTCCTCAGCGAGATCGGCGTTTTCGTGGCTCTCGGCATCTTCAGCCATCTTGCTCCTTTTGCTTAGGCCGGCGGCACTAGAAGTGACTGCCAGTTCTTGGCACGCGGGTGCGCCAGGTCGAATTCTGTGTAGCGGTGCCCGTCCGGGCCTATGTAGTCGCCGTTGGCCGGGTCATACGTGGCGACGGCGAGCGGCGGCGGCGCGGGCGCCGGCGGCGCGGTGCCCCGCGGCGGTGGAAGCCGCGGGTCTTGTCCCGGTGGATACATCGGTACGCCCTGCCCGCTGTAGGTGGCGTTCGGGTCGCCCTTCCAGTTGTAGCCGTCGTTGAGAGGCACGTATTCTTCGTCGCTATCGCACAATTCGACCGTGGGCGCGCGTTTCCACGGCTTGCTCTCACAAGGGATGTTGCGGACCCCACGGACGTTGAACTCCGAATCCTGCGGCACGCGGCAGAAGAGATCCGCGGCGGGCCGGTCGGGCGCGTCCACGTTGGCCGGCGACCGGCGCTGGGTCGGCGGCAGATAGCCCGTCGTGCACGGCGGTGGCAGGTTGATGTTGAGGTTGAAGTCCAGCTGTGCGCCCCGGTACTCCTGTTTGGTGTTCGAGCTGGGCACGACGATTGCCGCCATCGCCGCGATGCCCTGCGGGAACAGCACCAGAAGTTGTTCGATGTCATGCCGGTACACGACGGCGATGTCGCCCAGGCTGACCAGGTTCGCGAACAGTACTGGCAGCGCGGGCGACAGTCGATCGAGCAGCGCGCGACTTTCCTCCACCCCGTTGGTCCCCTGCGTCAACAGGTCCCGGAAGGCGGCGTCCTGCGCCTTGAACTGGGCGGTGATCGCCGCGGTTCGACTTGCCCACCGGGCGATTGAATCCGACGTTTGGATCTGAGAGTCGAGAACCGGAGGCGTCTGGTCGATCAACGCGGCAAGCGGCCCGACGGTCTGCCCGCCGGCAATTGCCAAAGCGGCGGAGCCGTCGACGATCCGGGACAGCTCAGGCCCGAGGCCACCGACCGCGCGATCCGTCTCGTCAACCACCGTGCGGAGATTGTCGCGCGGAATCGCCTGCAGCGCACGGTTGGTCACATCGAGCAGGTGTCCGATGTCGACGGGCACGTCGACTCGGCCGGCGGGAATGACATCGCCCGCACGCAGCTCCCTGCCGTGATCACCGTCCTTACCGGGCTGGGGGGTGAGCTCGATGTATTGCTCGCCGACGGCCGAGCGGCTGTGCACCGACGCCTGGACATCGGCGGGCACCTTGACGCCGGACCTGATCGCGAGCACCGCGCGAACCCCGGTCGCGGTCACATCGACCGACTTGACCTGACCGACATCGGTGCCGCGGTAGGTGACCACGGAGGTCTGGTAGAGCCCGCCCGACTCGGGCAGGTCGACGGTCACAATGTACTCCCCGATCCCGAAAAGCGTTTCGGGCAGCTTCATGTAATTGAAAGCCATTGCGCCACAGGACAGGATCGTCACGAGCGACAGGATCGCCAGCTGTATCCAGGTTCGACGATTCAGACGCAGCATTCAGTACCCCCCGAAGTGATATGGATAGGTCAGGGGGTTGCCCGCGGTGGCCGGGCTGGGCTGCATCCCGATCGTCCGTCCCCACTGCAGCTCGAGCTGGGTAAGGTTGCCCTCCCACCGTGAGCCGGTGAAGAAACCGGTATCGAGGCGGCTCAACGTCAGGTCGACGATCAACGTGAGGTTGGCGTAGTCACCGCGGAACCAATTCCTCGCCGTCGACGCCGGCCACGGGTAAGCGACCAAGCCATCCAGCCCTTTGGTCAGGGACGGACCCGCGTCGGCGAGCGACCGCAGCACCGGCGCGATATTGCGCAAGTTGTTGACCAGAGACTCCTTGCTCTGGCGCACGGTGTCGGCCGCGATTGCACTGAACTTGCCGAGCTGGTCGATCGCGTCGGCGATCTTGGTGCGCTCATCCGCCAACACCTTCAGCGCTCTCGGCACGGTCGTCAACGCCTTGTCGACTACCGGGTCCTTCTCCGCGAACTGGCCGACCAGCGAATTCAGATTTTCGGCCGCGGCGATGATGTCGTCGGTCTGGTCATTGGTCCGGGCGATGAACTCGTCCAGTTGGTGCAGCAGGCTGCGCATGTCGTTCTCGCGTCCGGCGAATGCCTTCGCGATCGCCTGCGTGATCTCCTGCAGCTGCCCAATTCCGCCGCCGTTGAGCAGGATTGAGACGGAAGCCAGGGTCTGTTCGGTGGTTGGGTACATGCTCGCGTGCGACAGCGGGATGAGCGAACCGTCTTTCAGCTGGCCGACGGGCGGTTCGTCCTTGGGCGCCGCGAGCTCGATATGCATCGAGCCGAGCAGACTGGTCTGCCCCAGCTTGGCGGTCGCGTTGGCCGGCAGGTGAACGTCGCCGTTGATGCGCATGGTGACAAGCGCGTGCCAATCCTGCAGTTGGATCTTGGTCACGTTGCCGACGTTGACGTCATCGACCCGAACACGGGTGTTCTCTTGAATCGTGACGACATCGGGCATTTGGGCCTGGATCGTGTAGGCACCGGGGCCGTTGCCGGAGGTGCCGGGCAGGGTGAACGAGTTCAGCCCCTTCCAACCACCACAGCTGGAAAGCGTTGTGGCGCAGACGAGGCACAGCACCGCCATCAGTGCCCGCTTCATGAGACTCCCGCCGGGAGCATCAGGTCCCGCAACACCTGCGTCGAGTTGACCGTGCCGCTCGGCGCGGGCGGTGGCGGTGGCGCTTGCGCGGGTGATGGTTCGGCGGCCGGCGGCGTCGGCGCGTCGGGCGGTGGCGGGGGCGCCTCGGGCGGTGGTGCCGGAGGTGTATACCCGGGCCGGAGCCAGTCCTCGCTGTAGGTGATCTCGCTGGGGCGAGCCTGGGTGCCGACAAACGGGTTGAGTCCCGCCGGAATGTAGTTGTACAGCCGGTTTTTGATGATCGGGTTGATGTACTGCAGGCACAGCTTGGACACCCGGTCGAGCCGGGCGCGGGACGCCGCCTCGATCGAGCTGCAGATCCACTGCGGGATGTCGGCGAAGTTGTTCAGCGCGATGATGCCGGTCATCGCGCTTTGAGCGGGCTGGTAGATGTTCAGGAAGTTCTGGAACACCGTCGGGGCGATGTGCAGGATTTGCTTGATGTCCATGCGGCTGTCGTTCAACGCGGTCGTGACGGAGGCCAGCCGATCGAACGTAACGCCCATGGCTTCCCGGTTGTCGGCCAGAAAGTCGCGCAAATCGGTCAGGGCACCGTCGAGACCCTTTACCGCATTGGCGATTTCATTGGGTGTGTTCGTCAGCAGCGTCGTGACGGTGGCCAGATTCTGGTTGAACGAGGCTAGCAGGTCACTGCTGGATGACAGCGCCGAGACCAGCAGCTGCAAATTGCGCACGGTGCTGAAGATGTCGTCGGCGTGATCGCCGAGTGCGGAGATCGCGGCGGACAGCTTGATCACGGTGTCGCGGGCGGTGTCGCCCTGGCCGCGCACGTTGTCGGCGCTGGAGTTGATGAATTCACCAAGGGAATTCACCCCGTCCGGGGAGGTGGGCTGCAACGCGTCGGTCAGTTTCTCCAACTGCTTGCGAAAGTCATCCCATTCGACCGGGACGGCGGTGCGGCCGAGCGGGATCGACGCGCCGGGGCTCAACTTGGGACCGCCCGAATAGGCGGGAACGAGCTGGACGGCCCGCGAAGTCACCAGCGAAGGGGACAGGATCGCCGCGCGGGCGTTGGCGGGGATGGCGTATTGCTTGTCGACCGAAAAGGTCACCTTGGAGCTGGCGGGCTGCGGTTCGATCTTGTCGATCACCCCGACCGTGACCCCGAGGATGCGCACGTCGTCGCCGACGAACAGGCCGTTGGCTTCGGTGAAATACGCGGTGTAGGTGTTCCTTTCGACCCTGTTCCAAAGCTTCCAACCGATCAGGAACGAAGCCGTGGCGAGCGTGCCGATGAGGGTGACGGCGGTGAGTCGTTGCAGAGTGCGGCGGCTTATCTTCACTGTCCCCCCAGTTGGCCATTCGCGGGCTCAGGCGGCGGGCCCGGCGCCGGACCCGGCGAGGGGGGCTGAGACCAGATCGGGTGCGGCGCTTGCTCCGGCGGCACGGGGGGTGTTCCGGTCGGCGGGTCCACCGACTCCGAAGGCAGCTTCTGCTCGGGGTCCAGGAACCGGTTGTACATCCGGGCGTCGATCGTCGGCCCGCTGATCTGACCCGGGATCAGGTTCGCCACGTAGGCCTTGAAAAACGGTCCAGAGCCCAGGCATTCGCCGAACGACATCGCGTAGCGTTTGAACTTGGGCAGGCTCGCCTGAATGTCCTGTTTGCGATTGTCGAGGACCTCGAGCACGCCGTTCAGCTTGTCGAGGGCGGGCTTCAGCTGAGTCCTGTTGTCGTCGACGAGCCCCGAAACCTGATGTGACACCGCGGTGAGATTGTTCATCAGCGCGTCGATGGAATCGCGTTCGTCCAACAGCGCGGCCAGCAGCGCATTCGAGTCCGCCACCAGAGCGGCGATCTGCTGGCTGCGTCGGCCCAGCACCGTCGAGACCTTGTTCGCGTTCCCCAGTAGGCTGCGCAACTGGGCGTCGCGGTTGTTCAGTGTCTCGGAGAAACGTGCCACGCCTTCCAGCGCGGGCCTGACCTCCGACGGCGTCTGCTTGAAGGTATCCGCCAAAGTGGTTAACGCAGAGGATAATTGCGCGGTGTCCAGCCCGCTGATTTCGGTCGTCAAATCCCCGAGCGCATCGGGAAGGTCGTAGGGCGAGTGGGTCCGTTCCAGCGGGATAGTGCCCGAGAGCTTCCCTTCTCCACGTGACGTGAGCTCGAGCATCTTGGCGCCCAGTATGGTTTCGGTCTTGATCGCGGCTTCCGTGCGATCCCCCAACGTGATGGAGTTACGGACGGTGAAGCTGACCCGAACCTTCGTGCCTTCCAACTTGATGCCGGTGACCCGCCCGACACCCATGCCGGAAACCCGCACCGAGTTACCCGTTCGGATGCCGCCAGCCTCCGAGAAGTATGCCGCGTAATCGTTGGTGTTCTTGATGAACGGCAGCTTGTCGTATTTGAAGGCCGCGACGGTCACGCACACCAAGATGAAGACACCCATCGCGCCGATCTTCCAAGGGCTTGGCCCGCCGGCTTTGGTCTTGGACTTGGTCATTGGGGCGTGCACCGCCCGCTGGGCTGGCCGAATAGCTTGATGAAGATCGGGTTGCCGCCCTTTCCGTTGACTTTCATCAAGACTTCGCAGAAGTAGAAGCCGAAGTAGTCACCGTTGAGGCCTTGTCGGGCCAAAACTTGATAGATATCGGGAAGCTGCTTGAGAAGGTTGTCGACGTAATCACGGTCCGCCAGCACCTGCGCGGACATGCGATCCGTCTCGTGCACGACGTCCTTGATCGGCTGGCGGGCCTGGACAAGCAGATTGGCGACCGACCCGGCCGCCGCATTGACGTAGGCCAGCCCGGTGGAGATGTCATCTTTACGCTGCGCCAAGCCGTTCACGAACTGGGACAGCTTGTCCAGGCCGTCGGAGAACTCGCGGTCACGGACGGCAAACGTGTGCAGCACGGTGTTCAGGTTCGCGATCAGCTGGGTGATGAGCTCGCTGCGCCCGGCCAGCGTCGAGGTCAGCATCGAGGTCTGGGCCAGTACCGAAGCGACGGTTCCGCCTTGACCCTGAAATATGCGGAGCAATTGACCGGACAGAGCGTTGACCTGATCGGGGTCCAACGCCCGAAACAACGGCCGAAAGCCCCCGATCAGCGCATCGATGTCCAGCGCCGGGGACGTCCGTGCCAACGGGATCGTCGCACCCGGCGGCAGCCGGCGCGCGCCAGGCCCCTCTTCCAGGGCCAGGTAACGATCGCCGATCAGGTTCTCGTAGCGCACAGCGACTTTGGTCCCCTCGGTGAGGCGCACGCCTTTGTCCACCGAGAAACCGATGGTGACGGTGCCGTCGCGCTGCAGGTGCAGGTCACCGACCTTGCCGACCTCGACGCCCGCGATGCGCACGAAGTTGCCGGACTTCAGGCCGGAGATGTTCGTGAAGACCGCCTGGTAGCCGGTGCGGTCCTCGAATCGAAACTGGCCGAAGACGGCGACCAGCGTGAACGTGAACACCGCACACACCGCGGTGAACGCCGCGATGCGCACGATGATGGCGGACAACTTTCGTCTTTTCACGGCGGCGGTTGTCCCCCACGGTAGAAGTAGCGCGGCGCTTCCGGCGGGTTCTTCGTGGTCGGGAACCAGTTCGCCCACCACGGATTACCGGTGGCCATGTTGGTACGGATCTCGTTCGGGGCGGCGCCCCAGCCGGTGTCGGTCACCAGCGCACGCACCGGGAAGTTCGCACTCGGGTCCGGCAGCGACCCACAGCTGGGCTTACCCCCCGGGCCGCCCGTGGCATTGGTTTTCGGCAGGTGTTTGGGGTACCGGTACGGATCGTCACCGAACAGCAACCCGGCGTCCAAGATCACCGAATAGCCGTTGCCGCCCAACGCGTCTCGACCGCCGTGGTCCACGTACCACTGCGCGCCCTGGAACAAGCAGGTGAACGTCGGCGAGTATTTGTTCAGCAGCGCCGTGGTCGGGTCGAGCAGGTTGATCGACCGGACGATGTTGGATTCGTTCCTGCCGATGACGTTGATGCCGGTCTGGCTCAAGCCGACCGCCGACAACAACAGCGTGTCAAGCGACCGTTGGTTTTCGGTCAGGGTGTTGCTCGTCGTCGCCGCCGAGTCCAGGATCGACAGGATATTCGGGGCGGCGTCGGAATAGATCGCCGTGGTCTTGCCGAACAGCCTCCAGTCCTTGTCGATGGTGTCCATGCGGGGATTGACGGTCAGCAACACGTCGTTCGCCCCGGTGATGGCCTGGCCGAGCCGTTCGCCCTTGCCGCGCAACGCTTCCGAGAAGGCGGACAAAATCGCGTTCAGCTTCGCCGGGTCGATCGCATGGACCACCGACTGGAGATTCTCGAAAACGGTGTTGACCTCGACCGTCACGTTGCGGGAGTGCAACACCGCGCCCGGCTTGAGCGGGGTCGCGCTGGGGTATTCGGGCACGATCAGGTCGACGTATTTCGACCCGAACGCCGTGGTGGATTTGATTTCGGCCTCGAGGTTGCTCGGCAGGTACTTGAACGGGCCGGGCT
>NZ_LZIZ01000245.1:0-15651 GCF_001666915.1 Mycobacterium sp. E3339
ACGACAGCGGTGGGCTGGAATCGCCCGGCGGAGTGCTACCGCCGGCCACGGACAAGACTTCGCCGTCCGCGGCCCCGGACGCCCCGCCGGCTCCGGACGCGCCTCCGCCGCCCCCGCCGCCGGACGCGCCGCCGCCGGCCCCCGCGGCCTTCGACCCCAACGTGCCGCCGCCTCCGGGCCCGGACGTGCCGCCGCCCCCGCCGGTGAGGGCGTACAGCGTCAACTGGGACGCCATCGCGCAGTGCGAGTCGGGTGGTAACTGGGGGATCAACACCGGGAACGGCTTCTCCGGTGGCCTGCAGTTCACCTCGAGCACCTGGCACGCCAACGGCGGCAGCGGTTCGCCCCAGAACGCGAGCCGTGAGGAGCAGATCCGGGTGGCCGAGAACGTGCTGCACTCGCAGGGCATCGGCGCTTGGCCGGTCTGCGGCCGTCGCGGCTGATCATCGGACAACGCAGTAATAAGTAGTGCCGGGCCACGGGCCCGGCACTACTTATTTGTGGGAGGGGTAGCGTCGGGCCCGTGACCGCAACGCCGCGCGAATTCGACATCGTGTTGTACGGGGCGACCGGCTTCGTCGGGAAGTTGACCGCCGAATACTTGGCGCGGTCGGCGCCCGGCACGCGGGTCGCGCTGGCCGGCAGGTCAACCGAGCGGTTGCGCGCGGTCCGGGACACCCTGGGCGAGTCGGCGCAGTCCTGGCCGCTTGTCACCGCCGACGCGTCATCGCCCTCGACGCTCGACGAGATGGCGGCCCGCACCCAGGTCGTCATCACCACGGTCGGGCCCTACACCCGCTACGGGCTGCCGCTGGTGGCCGCCTGCGCCGCCGCGGGCACCGACTACGCCGACCTGACCGGTGAGCCGCCGTTCATCCGCGACAGCATCGACTCCTACCACAAGCAGGCCGCCGATACCGGCGCCCGCATCGTGCACTGTTGCGGATTCGACTCCGTTCCTTCGGATCTCACCGTGTACGCGCTGTATCTCGCGGCCCGCGGCGACGGTGCGGGGGAGCTGGCCCGCACCGACTTCGTCGTGCGCTCCATGTCCGGCGGGCTGTCGGGCGGCACCATCGCGTCGCTGCTGGAAGTGTTGGACACGGCGTCGCGCGATGCCGACGAGCGTCGCCGGCTCTCGGACCCGTACACGCTGAGCACCGATCGCGCCGCCGAACCGGATTTGGGCCGCCAGCCCGACCTGCCCTGGCGTCGAGGCAGTGACATCGCGCCCGAACTGGCCGGGGTGTGGACCGGCGGATTCATGATGGCACCGGTCAACACCCGAATCGTGCGGCGCAGCAACGCATTAATGGACTGGGCCTACGGCAGGCAGTTCCGGTACAGCGAAAGCCTGAGCCTGGGCTCGTCGCCCCTGGCGCCGGTGGGATCCGCCGTCCTGAGCGGCGTGGGCAACGCCGGCATGGAACTGGGCAGCCGTTATTTCCGGCTGCTGCCCCGCAAGCTGCTGGAACGCATCCTGCCTAAGCCGGGTACCGGTCCGAGTGAGGCGGCGCGCGAGCGTGGCTACTACCGGATCGAGACTTACACCACCACGACCACCGGCGCGCGGTACGTCGCACGCATGGAGCAACGCGGCGATCCCGGTTATAAGGCGACCGCGGTGCTGTTGGGGGAGTGCGCCCTTGCGCTCGCGTTCGACCGCGACAAGCTGTCGGCGCTGCGCGGCGTCCTCACGCCCGCGGCCGCGATGGGTGACGCGCTGCTTGACAGGTTCCCCGCCGCCGGTGTGACCTTGCAGGTCGACCGGCTGGGGAAGTGACCCGGCTCACCTGCAGTTTGGGCACTTACATTCAGGTGAGCGGCGCTCCCTAGAATTGACGGGTGACCGCCAGCCGCAGCCCCGCCACCGACCTGCCCAAGTCGTGGGATCCCGCTGCCGCCGAAGACGCGATCTACCAGAAATGGCTCGACGCGGGCTACTTCAAGGCCGACGCGGCCAGCGCCAAGCCCGGCTACTCGATCGTGCTGCCCCCGCCGAACGTCACCGGCAGCCTGCACATGGGTCACGCGCTCGAACACACCATGATGGACGCCCTGACCCGTCGTAAGCGGATGCAGGGATACGAGGTGCTCTGGCAGCCGGGCACCGACCACGCGGGCATCGCGACCCAGAGCGTGGTGGAACGGCAGCTCGCGGTCGACGGGAAGACCAAAGAGGACTTCGGCCGGGAGCTGTTCGTCGACAAGGTGTGGGACTGGAAGCGGGAGTCCGGCGGCGCCATCGGCGGCCAGATGCGCCGGCTGGGCGACGGGGTGGACTGGAGCCGCGACCGGTTCACCATGGACGAGGGCCTGTCGCGGGCGGTGCGAACGATTTTCAAGCGGCTCTACGACGCCGGGTTGATCTATCAGGCCGAGCGGCTGGTCAACTGGTCCCCGGTGCTCGAGACCGCGATCTCCGACCTCGAGGTCAACTACCTCGACGTCGAAGGCGAGCTGGTGTCGTTCCGCTACGGCTCGCTCGACGATTCGCAACCCCACATCGTGGTCGCCACCACCCGGGTCGAGACGATGCTGGGCGACACCGCGATCGCGGTCCATCCCGACGACGAGCGCTACCGCCACCTGGTGGGCACCACCTTGCCGCACCCCTTCGTGGACCGTCAGCTACTCATCGTCGCCGACGAACACGTCGACCCCGAATTCGGTACTGGCGCGGTCAAAGTCACCCCGGCGCACGACCCCAACGACTTCGAGATCGGGCTGCGGCACCAGCTGCCGATGATCTCGATCATGGATACCAAGGGCCGAATCGTCGACACCGGCACGCAATTCGACGGCATGGACCGCTTCGAGGCCCGGGTGGCGGTGCGCGAGGCGCTGGCCGGGCAGGGCCGCGTCGTGGAGGAGAAACGACCTTACCTGCACAGCGTGGGCCATTCCGAGCGCAGCGGCGAGCCGATCGAGCCGCGGCTATCGCTGCAATGGTGGGTGCGGGTGGAATCGCTGGCCAAGGCCGCCGGTGACGCTGTTCGCAACGGGGACACCGTCATTCACCCCGCCAGCCTGGAGCCACGCTGGTTCGCCTGGGTCGACGACATGCATGACTGGTGCATCTCCCGGCAGCTTTGGTGGGGACATCGCATCCCGATCTGGTACGGGCCGGACGGCGAACAGGTGTGCGTCGGGCCCGACGAGACGCCGCCGGAGGGCTGGGAGCAGGACCCGGACGTGCTGGACACCTGGTTCTCGTCGGCCCTGTGGCCGTTCTCCACGTTGGGCTGGCCGGAAAAGACTCCAGAGCTGGAAAAGTTCTATCCCACAAGCGTTTTGGTGACCGGATACGATATCCTGTTTTTCTGGGTCGCCCGGATGATGATGTTCGGCACCTACGTGGGCGGCGACGACACGATCACGCTCGACGGCCGTCGCTCCCCGCAGGTGCCGTTCACCGATGTGTTCCTGCACGGCCTGATCCGCGACGAGTTCGGCCGCAAGATGAGCAAGTCCAAGGGCAACGTCATCGACCCGCTGGACTGGGTCGAAATGTTCGGGGCCGACGCGCTGCGGTTCACGCTGGCCCGCGGCGCCAGCCCCGGCGGTGACCTCGCCGTCAGCGAGGACGCCGTCCGCGCGTCGCGCAGTTTCGTCACCAAGTTGTTCAACGCCACCCGGTTCGCGCTCCTGAACGGTGCGCGTCCGGCGCCGCTGCCCGATCTCGCCGACCTCACGGACGAGGACCGCTGGATCCTGGGACGGCTGGAGGAGGTTCGTGCCGAGGTCGATTCGGCGTTCGACGTCTACGAGTTCAGCCGGGCCTGCGAGGCGCTCTACCACTTCACCTGGGACGAATTCTGTGACTGGTACGTCGAATTGGCGAAGACACAGCTGTCCGAGGGGATCACCCACACCACCGCCGTGCTGGCCGCGGTGCTGGACACGCTGCTGCGGCTGCTGCACCCGGTCATCCCGTTCGTCACCGAGGCGCTGTGGCAGGCGCTGACCGGCGGGGAGTCGCTGGTGATCGCCGACTGGCCGGCGCCGTCCGGCATCGCGCTGGATGCCGTTGCCGCGCAACGCGTCAACGACTTGCAGCGGCTCGTCACCGAGGTCCGCCGGTTCCGCAGCGATCAGGGGCTGGCCGATCGGCAGAAGGTGCCGGCCCAGTTGGCCGGCGGCGGCCACTTGAGCGCACAGGTGATGGCCCTGACCTCGCTGACCACCCCGGGTACGGATTTCAATCCCTCTGCGTCCCTTGAGGTCCGGCTCGGCGACGACACCATGGTCGTCGAAATCGACACGTCGGGCACCATCGACGTGGCCGCCGAACGCCGCCGCCTGGAGAAGGACCTCGCCGTGGCGCAGAAGGAGCTGGCGTCCACCACCGCCAAACTGGCCAACGAGGACTTCCTGGGCAAGGCCCCGCAGAACGTCGTCGACAAGATCCGGGACCGCCAGCGGGTGGCCCGGGAGGAGACCGAGCGCATCAACGCCAGGCTGGCTGCGCTGCAATGACGTCCGAGCAGCCCGACTGGGCGCCAAGCACCGGCCTGGCGCCCACCCCGGACGAGATCGCCGCCCTGCTGCAGGTCGAGCACCTGCTGGATCAGCGCTGGCCGGAGACGAAGCTCGAACCGAGCCTGACCCGGATCAGCGCCCTGATGGACTTGCTCGGCTCACCCCAACTGGCCTATCCCTCGATCCACATCGCCGGCACCAACGGAAAGACTTCGGTGGCGCGCATGGTGGACGCGCTGGTGACCGCGCTGCACCAGCGCACCGGGCGGACCACCAGCCCGCACCTGCAATCGGCGGTCGAGCGCATCGCCCTCGACGGACGGCCGGTCACCCCCGCCCAATACGTGGCGACCTACCGGGAGATCGAACCGTTCGTCCAGATCGTCGACGCCCAGTCGCAGGACGCGGGCGGCCCGGCGATGAGCAAGTTCGAGGTGCTGACGGCGATGGCGTTCGCGGCGTTCGCCGACGCGCCCGTCGACGTTGCGGTGGTCGAGGTCGGCATGGGCGGGCGCTGGGACGCCACCAACGTGATCAACGCGCCGGTGGCGGTCATCACGCCCGTGGGCATCGACCACGTCGAATACCTCGGCGGCGACCTTCCCGGCATCGCCGGCGAAAAGGCCGGCATCATCACCAAAGCGCCCGAGGGCGCACCCGACACCGTCGCGGTCATCGCCCGGCAGGCGCCCGAAGCGATGGAGGTGCTGCTGGCCCAGGCCGTGCGCGCCGACGCCGCGGTGGCCCGCGAGGGATCGGAGTTCGCGGTCCTGGGCCGCCAGATCGCGATCGGCGGCCAGGTGCTCGAACTGCAGGGCCTCGGCGGGGTGTACCCGGACATCTACCTGCCGCTGCACGGGGAACACCAGGCCCACAACGCGGTGGTGGCACTCGCGGCCGTGGAAGCTTTCTTCGGCGCCGGCGCGCAGCGGCAACTCGACGTCGAGGCGGTGCGGGCCGGTTTCGCCGCCGTCACCAGCCCCGGCCGGCTCGAACGCATGCGCAGCGCGCCCACCGTGTTCATCGACGCCGCCCACAATCCGGCCGGCGCGGCCGCGCTGGCGCAGACGCTGGGCGACGAATTCGACTTCCGATACCTGGTCGGCGTCCTCAGCGTGATGGCGGACAAGGACGTGGACGGCATCCTCGCCGCCCTGGAGCCGGCGTTCGACGCCGTGGTGGTGACCCATAACGGGTCCCCGCGGGCGCTCGACGTCGACTCGCTCGCGGTGGCGGCCGCGGCGCGGTTCGGACCCGAGCGGGTCACCACCTCCGAGAACCTGCGCGACGCCATCGACGCCGCCACCGCGCTCGTCGACGACGCGGCGACGGACGGGGAGGCCTCCGACTTCTCCGGCACCGGGGTCGTCATCACCGGCTCGGTCGTCACCGCCGGGGCGGCGCGGACCCTGTTCGGTCGTGATCCGGAATGACCGAGGAAGACCCGGCCCCGCCGGCCGACCCGTGGCGCAGCTTCGGCGCGGTGATGGCCGCCACGCTGCTCCTGGAAGCGATCGTGGTGCTGCTGGCGATCCCCGTGGTGAGCGCGGTCGGAGGCGGGCTGACCTCGGTGTCCCTGGGCTACCTGGTCAGCGTGGCCGGGCTGCTCATCGTGCTGGGCGGGGTGCAGCGCAAACCCTGGGCGATCTGGGTGAACCTGGCCGCTCAGCTGCTCCTGCTCGCCGGCTTCGCGGTGTACCCCGGCGTGGGATTCATCGGGGTGCTGTTCACCGGCCTGTGGGCCTTGATCGCGTACTTCCGGGCCGAGGTGCGGCGCCGGCAGCCGTAGGGCCCGGTCGCCGCCCGGCCGATCGGCGCCCGGTTCTGTACGCTGTCCGCCGTGACCGAACGGACCCTGGTACTGATCAAGCCGGACGGCGTCGAGCGGCAGCTGGTGGGGGAAATCATCAGCCGCATCGAGCGGAAGGGCCTGACCATCGCCGCGCTGGAGCTTCGGCGCGTCGGCGGGGACCTGGCCGCCGCGCATTACGCCGAACACGAAGGCAAGCCGTTCTTCGAATCCCTGCTGGAGTTCATCACCTCGGGACCGGTGGTGGCGGCGATCGTCGAGGGACCGCGCGCGATTGCCGCATTTCGGCAGCTCGCGGGCGGTACCGACCCGGTCGAGAAGGCCACGCCCGGCACCATTCGGGGCGATTTCGGGCTGGAGACCCAGTTCAACCTCGTGCACGGGTCGGACTCGCCGGAGTCCGCAAAGCGCGAAATCGCGCTCTGGTTTCCCGACGCCTAGCGACCCAGCTAACGGCGCGCTGACGGCCGGTTTGCTCGGGGGCGGCTTGGCTCGCCGAGTGATGTGGGATACTGACGGAGGGTGAACGTCGCCGGACCGGTGTCGGACACCCGAATGAAGACTTAGACAAGCGCGATCATCGCCACCGGCGTTGGTGCGCGGCATGTCAGGCCATCATTCAGCACGGCGCCGAGTGCGTTCCCCGCGAACCGCTCGGGGCGAGACCATCACAAGTCCGGGAAGCCACCCGGACCCATAGCGAAGCCCTCGCGTGGCCGCGTCGCAAGGACGCGCCCGGGGGCTTGAGGAGAATACGTGGTAGACGGTGCACCATCTGCAGAGTCATCCGAAGAGCCGACCGGGCACGACGAACTGCCGGACCGCCTGAGAGTTCATTCGCTGGCACGAACGCTGGGAACCACCAGCCAGCGGGTGCTGGACGCGCTGAGCGCACTCGACGGGCGGGTGCGCAGCGCGCACTCCACCGTCGACCGCGACGACGCCGTCCGGGTGCGCGATCTGCTGGCCGCCCAGCCCGACGGCGGCGCCGAAAGCGCCGCCGACGCCGTGAGCGCTGCAAACGCCGAGGCCGCGGCCGAGGAACCCGAATCCCGGTTGATGCTGGAGACCGCGACCGAGCGGCCGCATTACATGCCGCTGTTCGTCGCCCCGCAGCCGATACCGGAAGGCGAGGACGACGCAAGCGCCGACGAGGGCTCCGATTCGGACTCCGACTCCGACGATTCCGACGCCGACGACGAAGACGACGAGCAGGCCGATCGGCCGGCCAACCGGCGCCGCCGCCGAGGGCGCCGTGGCCGGGGCCGCGGCCGCGGTGAGCAGGGCGGATCCGACAGTCAAGACGGCGGTGAGGACGACGAGCCGCAGCAGCGGGGCCAGAAGGCCGGCCGCGACGATTCCGCCGACGCCGATGCCGAGGACGACGACGACTCCGACGACTCCGATGCCGGTGACGACGGCTCCGCGGAGGGCGGCAACCGCCGTCGCCGCAGGCGCCGGCGTCGCAAGTCGGGTGCGGGCGGCGACGATGGCGACGAATCGCCGTCCCCGGACGACCCGCCGAACACGGTCGTGCACGAGCGGCCGCCCCGCAACGGCAAGAACGGCGGCGACGGCTCGTCGAACGCCGAGATCAAGGGCATCGACGGCTCCACCCGCCTCGAGGCCAAGCGGCAGCGGCGCCGCGACGGCCGCGGCGCCGGGCGCCGCCGCCCGCCGGTGCTGACCGAGGCGGAGTTCCTGGCGCGCCGGGAGGCCGTCGAACGGATCATGGTCGTGCGCGACAGGGTCCGCAGCGAGCCGCCGCATCAGGGGGCGCGGTACACCCAGATCGCGGTGCTCGAGGACGGCATCGTCGTCGAGCACTTCGTGACGTCGGCCGCTTCCGCCTCGCTGGTCGGCAACATCTACCTCGGGATCGTGCAGAACGTCCTGCCCTCGATGGAGGCGGCGTTCGTCGACATCGGCCGCGGCCGCAACGGCGTGCTCTACGCCGGCGAGGTCAACTGGGAAGCCGCCGGGCTGGGCGGGTCGGACCGCAAGATCGAACAGGCGCTCAAGCCGGGCGACTACGTCGTGGTCCAGGTCAGCAAGGATCCCGTCGGGCACAAGGGCGCCCGGCTGACCACCCAGGTGTCGCTGGCCGGCCGCTACCTGGTCTACGTGCCCGGCGCGTCGTCGACCGGGATCAGCCGCAAGCTGCCCGACACCGAACGGCAGCGGCTCAAGGAGATCCTGCGCGAGGTGGTCCCGTCCGACGCCGGGGTGATCATCCGCACGGCGTCCGAGGGCGTCAAAGAGGACGACATCCGCAACGACGTCACCCGCCTACAGGAGCGCTGGAAGCAGATCGAGGCCAAGGCGGCGGAGATCACGGGTAAGGCCGCCGGCGCCGCCGTCGCGCTCTACGAAGAGCCCGACGTGCTGGTCAAGGTCATCCGCGACCTGTTCAACGAGGACTTCGCCGGCCTGGTCGTCTCCGGCGACGATGCATGGACCACCATCACCGAATACGTGAATTCCGTTGCGCCCGATCTAGTTTCGAAGCTCAGCAAGTACGAGCCGCCCAGCGGGTCGGAGGGTCAGCCGGGTCCGGACGTGTTCGCGGTGCATCGCATCGACGAGCAACTCGCCAAGGCGATGGAGCGCAAGGTGTGGCTGCCCTCGGGCGGCACGCTGGTGATCGACCGCACCGAGGCCATGACCGTCGTCGACGTCAACACCGGCAAGTTCACCGGCTCCGGCGGCAACCTCGAACAGACCGTCACCAAGAACAACCTGGAGGCGGCCGAGGAGATCGTCCGGCAACTGCGGCTGCGCGACATCGGCGGCATCGTGGTCATCGACTTCATCGACATGGTCCTCGAGTCCAACCGCGACCTGGTGTTGCGACGGCTGACCGAGGCGCTGGCCCGGGACCGCACCCGCCATCAGGTGTCGGAGGTGACGTCGCTGGGACTGGTCCAGCTGACCCGCAAGCGGTTGGGCACCGGGCTGATCGAGGCCTTCTCGACGTCGTGCACGCACTGTGGCGGCCGCGGGATCGTGCTGCACACCGACCCGGTGGACTCGGCGCCGTCGAACGGGCGCAAGTCCGAGGGCGGTGGACGCCGCGGCAGGCGCTCGAAGAAGAACCGGGCCGAGGAGCCGGTGGTGGCCAAGGTGCCCGCGCACGCCCCGGGCGAGCACCCGATGTTCAAGGCCATGGCCGCCGGCGGCCCCGGGCAGACCGGCCGTGCCGACGAGGAATCCGACGAATCCGCCGTGGAAGCCACCGACGAGCTCGACGAGCAGAAGCGGCGCGACCTGGCCGACGTGGAGGACACCGAGGACACCGAGCAGGAGGACTTCGAGGAGTCCGACGACAGCGATGACGACACCGACGAAGACGACGAGCTCGACGACGAGGACGACGAGGCCGACGACGAGGACGAAGACATCGACGACGAGGAAGACCTCGGCGATGACGACGACGACCTCGAGATGGACGACGACGACCTGGACGTCGAGGACGACGACTCCGAAGACTCCGACTCCGACGGCGGAGACGGCGGGCCGGCGTTCGGGCGTCCGCGTCGGCGCCGCGCGGCGGGCAGGCCGGCCGGCCCTCCCATCCACGCGGACTGACCTGACCCGGTTTGACCCTGTAGCCGCTGGTCAAGTACCCTAGGACAGTTGTCGCCAGGCCGGTTGGGCTTGGGCCGGTGACGGCGGGACTCCCGGGCAGTCGGCGCGGACCCGCAACCAAGACCCACCACGCGCACCGCCGGTGGCTCGCGCGCGAAGCGCCGACCAAGCGGCTGAGCAGAGGAAAGAAGGCAGGAGCAACGATGGCGACCTACGCAATCGTCAAGACGGGCGGCAAGCAGTACAAGGTCGCCGTCGGGGACGTGGTCAAGGTCGAGAAGCTCGACTCCGACCCGGGCGCGAACGTGTCGCTGCCCGTCACCCTGGTGGTGGACGGCGCGAAGGTGACCACCGACGCCGCCGCACTGGCCAAGGTCGCGGTGACCGGCGAGGTGCTCGAGCACACCAAGGGCCCGAAGATCCGCATCCACAAGTTCAGGAACAAGACCGGCTACCACAAGCGTCAGGGACACCGTCAGCAGCTGACGGTCCTGAAGGTCACCGGAATCAAGTAGCGGGAGGCGACAAGAATGGCACACAAGAAGGGCGCTTCCAGCTCGCGCAACGGTCGCGATTCCGCAGCCCAGCGGCTGGGCGTGAAGCGATTCGGCGGCCAGATCGTCAAGGCCGGCGAAATCATCGTTCGCCAGCGTGGCACCAAGTTCCACCCCGGCGTGAACGTCGGGCGCGGCGGTGACGACACGCTGTTCGCCAAGGCGGCGGGGGCCGTCGAGTTCGGCGTCAAGCGCGGACGTAAGACCGTCAACATCGTCGCGGCCGGCCAGACCGCCGACTGACCACCGCGAGCGTGCGCTCACCGCTGAGAATCATCCCGAATTCGGCAGTGAGTACACGTCGGGCGGTTGGGAGGACCCTCGATGCCCCGGTTCGTCGATCGCGTCGTCATCCACGCGCGTGCGGGCTCCGGCGGTAACGGCTGCGCGTCGGTCCATCGCGAGAAATTCAAGCCACTGGGTGGTCCCGACGGCGGCAACGGCGGCCGCGGCGGCAGCATCGTGTTCGTCGTGGACCCGCAGGTGCACACCCTGCTGGACTTCCACTTCCACCCGCACGTCACCGCGCCGTCGGGCAAGCAGGGGATGGGCAACAACCGTGACGGCGCGGCCGGTGCGGACCTGGAAGTCAAAGTCCCCGACGGCACCGTCGTGCTGGACGAAAACGGCCGGCTGCTGGCCGATTTGGTCGGCGCGGGCACCCGTTTCGAAGCCGCGGCCGGCGGCCGTGGCGGCCTGGGCAACGCGGCGCTGGCGTCGCGCGCCCGCAAGGCCCCCGGCTTCGCGCTGCTCGGCGAGCAGGGCGAAACGCGGGACCTGACCCTCGAACTCAAGACCGTCGCCGACGCCGGCCTCATCGGGTTCCCCTCGGCCGGCAAATCCTCACTGGTGTCGGCGATCTCGGCCGCCAAACCCAAGGTCGCGGACTACCCGTTCACCACGCTGGTGCCGAACCTGGGCGTGGTGTCGGCGGGCGAGCACACCTTCACCGTCGCCGACGTGCCGGGCCTGATCCCCGGCGCTTCCCAGGGCCGCGGCCTGGGCCTGGATTTCCTTCGCCACATCGAGCGCTGCGCCGTGCTGGTGCACGTCGTCGACTGCGCCACGGCGGAGCCGGGCCGCGACCCGATCTCCGACATCGAGGCGCTGGAAGGCGAACTCGCCGCGTACAAGCCCACCCTGCAAGGGGATACGACGCTGGGCGATCTCGCGGAACGGCCCCGGGCGGTGGTGCTCAACAAGATCGACGTGCCAGAGGCGCGCGAACTCGCCGAGTTCGTCCGCGACGAGATCGCCGAGCGCGGCTGGCCGGTGTACCTGGTATCGACGGTCTCCCGAGAAGGGTTGCAGCCCTTGATATTCGGGTTGTGGCGGATGATCTCGGAGTACAACGCGGCCCGGCCGGCGATCGTGCCGCGGCGCCCGGTCATCCGTCCGGTCCCGGTCGACGACAGCGGCTTTGCCGTAGAGCCGGACGGCGAGGGCGGCTTCCTCGTCACCGGCGCCCGGCCGCAGCGATGGGTCCGCCAGACCAACTTCGACAACGGCGAGGCCGTCGGTTATCTCGCCGATCGACTGGCCCGGCTGGGGGTCGAGGAGGAGTTGCTGCGCCTCGGCGCGCAACCCGGCTGCGCCGTGACGATCGGGGACATGACGTTCGACTGGGAGCCGCAAACGCCTGCGGGACAACACGTTGCGATGTCCGGCAGGGGCACGGACGTTCGGCTGGAACGCAGCGAACGCACCGGCGCCGCCGAGCGCAAGGCGGCCCGGCGGCAGCGCCGAGAGCGCGGCGACGACCCCGGTGAGCGGTCGTGAGTGCGCACCGCGAAGCCGTCCGGACCGCGCGCAGCCTGGTCGTCAAGGTCGGGACCAACGCACTGACGACGGCGGCCGGTGTGTTCGACGCCGGGAGGCTGGCCGGGCTCGCCGACGCCATCGAGTCGCGGATGAAGGCGGGCACCGACGTCGTCATCGTGTCGTCGGGCGCCATCGCCGCCGGTATCGAGCCGCTCGGATTGACCCGGCGCCCGAAGGATTTGGCGACCAAGCAGGCCGCGGCCAGCGTCGGGCAGGTCGCGCTGGTGAACGCGTGGAGCGCGGCGTTCGCCCGCTACGGCCGTACGGTGGGGCAGGTGTTGCTGACCGCGCACGACATCTCGATGCGGGCCCAGCACACGAACGCCCAGCGCACCCTGGACCGGTTGCGCGCCCTGCGCGCGGTCGCGATCGTCAACGAAAACGACACGGTGGCCACCAACGAGATCCGGTTCGGCGACAACGATCGGCTTTCGGCGCTGGTGGCTCACCTCGTCGGCGCCGACGCCCTGGTGCTGCTCTCCGACATCGACGGCCTGTACGACTCCGATCCGCGAAAAACCAAGGGCGCGAGATTCATTGCGGAAGTGTCCGGCGCGGCGGACCTGTCCGGTGTGGTCGCGGGCCCGGGCAGCGACCTGGGCACCGGCGGGATGGTGTCGAAGATGTCGTCGGCCTTGCTGGCCGCCGACGCCGGGGTGCCGGTCCTGCTGGCCGCCGCGGACGACGCCGCGACCGCCCTCACCGACGCCTCGGTCGGCACGGTGTTCGCCGCACGGCCCGCGCGGATGTCGGCCCGGCGCTTCTGGGTCCGCTACGCCGCCGAGGCCGCCGGGGTGCTGACCCTCGACGAGGGCGCCGTGCGCGCGGTGGTGACCCAGCGCCGCTCGCTGCTGGCCGCCGGGATCACCGCGGTGGCGGGCCGGTTCTACGCCGGCGACGTCGTCGAACTGCGCGGACCGGACGCGGCCATGGTGGCCCGGGGCGTGGTGGCCTACGACGCCGCCGAACTGGCGACCATGATCGGCCGGTCGACCTCCGAGCTGCCGGGCGAGCTGCGCCGGCCCGCCGTGCACGCCGACGACCTGGTGGCGGTCTGAGCCGGGTCAGGTGAACGGGTTGCTGTTGTCCTGCCACGCCGCCGATTCCGGGCGCGGCCCGAACCGGCGCGCGTAATCCTCGTGCATCCGCGCCTGTTTCTTGTTCTTGAGCACGTCGACCATGTTCGGGTCGAGCCCGTGCTGGGCGAGCCGGTGCCGACGCCACACCTTGTTCAACGCCAGCGTGATCAGCAGGGCCCAGATGTACAGCGGCGCCGTCATCTCGGTGTGCACATACAGCGAAGCGGGCAGCAACCAAAAGGGTGCGAGGACGAACAGCGGCGGGATGGCCCACCGGATCATGTGCCGGCGCACTGCTCCCTTGCCGGCGAGATCGTTGGCGACCCAGTCGCGCATCGAGCTGGGCAGGCAGCGCCCGTACGAGTAGCCGATGTATTGCCACACGTTGGGTTTGGTGGTGGTCATGGTTCCCATTTTGTCCTCGTCCTGTCGCGGGCGCATCAGCGCACGGGCTTGAGATAGAGCGCACCCCAGACGATCTCGGCCAACGTCGCGGCCAGTTCCGGGTCGTATTCGGGTGGCTTCACCGGGAGCTCCTGCTGGCAGGCCCGCTCGACCATCCAGGTCAGCGCGCCGGCCGTGGTGGTCGCCGGCAGCTCCGGCCGGATCGAGCCATCGGCCTGGCCCTCCTCGATGACCCGGGCCATCCGCCCGGTGACCGCGGTCAGCAGGTTGCGGTAGGTCGCCGCGACCAGCGGGTCGTATCCGGCCATCTCGTTGAGCGCGACCAGCACCGGCTGGTGCCGGCGGTAGCTGGCGATGATGCCGTCCATCGCGGCGCGGACGTCACTGGGATCGTGGCGCCCGGCCACCGCCCACCAGCGCTCCGCGCTGTCGGCGAGGTCGGCGAAAACCTGGTTGGCCAGGCGACGCAGCAGGTGGCCCTTGTCCTCGAAGTAGATGTAGAAGCTCGCGCGGGAAATGCCGGCCGCGCTCGACAGCCGGTCAACGCTGAGCTCGGTGAAGCTGGCGCCCTCGCGCATCAGCCGCTCGGTGGCGTCCAGCAACCGGCGCTCGATCTGCTCGCGCCGCTGCTGGCGTTCCTGTTCGCGGTTGGCCTGCGGCTTGCGGGTGACCGATGGCATTCTCCCAGCATAGACCGTGATTCGACAACTTGACTAGACATCATGTCTAGGAATAGTGTCACAGGCGGATTTGTGACCGGGGTCATACGCGACGGAGGACCATCATGACCGTGCTGACCGGAAAGTCGGGCACCGAGCAACCCGGCCGCCCCTACGACCCCATCGACCTGTCCTCCCGCGCGTTCTGGGCGACGACCGCGGCCGAGCGGGAACGGTCGTTCGCCGTGCTGCGCGCCGAGCGGCCGGTGAGCTGGCACCCGCCGGTCGAAGACGCCCTGATGCCCGATCCCGCGGACCCCGGCTATTGGGCGATCACCCGGCGCGCCGACATCGTCGCGGTCAGCCGCAACAACGAGGTGTTCCTGTCCGGGCGGGGCGTGATGTTCGAGAACATCCCGGTGGAGCTGCTCGAAGCGTCCCAGTCGTTCCTGGCGATGGACCCGCCGCGGCACACCAAGCTGCGCAAGCTGGTCAGCGCCGCCTTCACCCCGCGCCAGGTGCGCCGCATCGAGGACTCGATCCGGGCCAACGCCCGCACCATCGTGGAAGAGCTGCGGGCCGCCGGCAGCGGGGCGGACTTCGTCGACCACTGCGCCAAGGAGCTGCCCATCCGCACGTTGTCGGACATGGTCGGGATCCCCGAATCCGAGCGCGAGCACATGGCGGCCGCCACCGACGCCATGGTGTCCTGGGCCGACCCGGCCTACCTCGACGGCCGCCACCCGATGGAGGTGCTGTTCGAGAACCAGACCTACGTGCACCAGGTGGCCGGGGAGCTGGCGGCCCAGCGCCGCGAGCATCCCGGCGACGACCTGATCAGCGGCCTGGTGAACGCCGAGGTCGACGGTGAGCGGTTGACCGACGCCGAGGTGGCCGCCTTCTTCGTGCTGCTTTCCGTGGCGGCCAACGACACCACCCGGCAAACGACCAGCCACGCAATGAAGGCGCTCACCGACTTCGGTGATCAGCGGGCGTGGTTGCTGGAGGATTTCGACAACCGAATCGGCACGGCGGTCGAGGAGTTCGTCCGGTGGGCCTCCCCGGTGATGACCTTCCGCCGCACGGCCGCAACGGATTTCGAATTGGGCGGCCAGCAGATAGCGGCGGGGGAGAAGGTGGTGATGTTCTACCCGTCGGGCAACTGGGACACCGAGACGTTCGATCATCCGGAACGGTTGGACCTGGGCCGCAGCCCCAACCCGCACGTCGGCTTCGGCGGCGGCGGCGTGCAC